>DUPO01000027.1 GCA_012838275.1 Spirochaetales bacterium | reverse complement strand
CCACCCAAATATCTGGAAACGGAGGGAATGACATATTTCCTGCACATTTCAACCATGATTGCCGCTTCTATATTGATCTGTTTGCTGTAGGTCTGCAAAGCGATTTCAACGCGGGACTCAACCTCACCTTTTGAGAGGACTTTCTGGCTTGCGAGAAGCTGCAGACTCTTTTCACTCATCATCTCCGGCAGGGCGCTTACCGTATCCCTGAAATTGGGAAGACCCCTTTTCTCCGCTTCCTTTTCCCAAGCTGCATCGTAGCCGTTGCCGTTGAATATGATTCGTTTGTGGTTCTGGTAGAACTCCTTGATTATGCAGTGGCTTTCAAGATCTACGTCCGAAGCTTTTTCAAGCCTGTCTGCAACCTCTTCCAATACGGAAGCCATGGCGGTGTTCAGAAAGATGTTGGCGATAGAGACAGTCTGGGAGGAACCGACCATGCGGTATTCGAACTTGTTCCCTGTAAACGCGATGGGGCTGGTACGGTTGCGGTCGGTAAGGTCCTTGGGAAGTTGGGGAAGCATGGAAACTCCAAGTTTCACAAACTGATTCCCTTTCTTGCAACTGTGCTTCTCCTCAGAGATATCCTCAAGTATTTCGCTCAGCTGTTCCCCAAGGTAGAGGCTGATGATGGCAGGGGGCGCCTCAGACGATCCCAGACGATGGTCATTGCCAGCTGTAGCCGCTCCGCACCTTATGAGGGGGGCATGTTCATCCAGGGCCTTGATGAAGGCAGTGAGGAAGAGCAGGAACTGGATATTGTCCTCCAGATTCGAGCCGGGAGATAGCAGATTTGTTCCATCTTCGGTGGCAAGGGACCAGTTGTCGTGTTTGCCCGAACCGTTGACCCCAAGGAATGGTTTCTCATGCAGGAGTGCAACCATCCCGTGGCGGAGAGCCACGCTCTGCAGCACATCCATGAGCAGCTTGTTGTGATCCGCCGCCAAGTTGGCGGCCTCATAGACAACTGCAATCTCGAACTGGTTCGGTGCGGCTTCCTTGTGTTGGGTCTTGCTGCTGATCCCAAGTTTCCACAGTTCATAGTTCAGTTCACGCATGAAGATCGTGACCCTATCACTTATTGTGCCGTAATAGTGGTCATTGAGTTCCTGGCCTTTTGACGCCAGATTTCCCATTACCGTACGTCCGCTGATGCGAAGGTCGGGTCTCCTCTCATAGAACTGCTTGTCTACCAGGAAGTACTCCTGTTCGGGTCCGACATTGATGATGATTCGCTTTGCACTGGTATTTCCCAGAGCATGCAATACCCTGAGGGTCTGCTTCTCAAGGGCCTGGTTTGATCTAAGAAGCGGGACCTTATGGTCGAGGGCTTCCCCATTGTAAGAGAAAAACGCCGTAGGGATATACAAGGTCTTTATCCCTGATACATCCTTGAGAAATGCAGGTGATGAGGTGTCCCAGGCTGTATAGCCACGGGCCTCGAAGGTGGCTCGCAGCCCTCCGCTGGGAAAGGATGAGGCATCACCTTCGCCTTTGATGAGTTCCTTGCCTGAGAACTCGAGCAGAACCTTGCCCCCTTTTGTAGGGGTGATGAAGGAGTCGTGCTTCTCGGCTGTCAGGCCTGTTAGGGGCTGGAACCAGTGGCAGAAGTGGGTAGCACCTCGGGTGAGTGCCCACTGTTTCATCGCACTTGCAACATAGTCCGCAAGATCGGAGGTAAGTTCACGTTGACCACGCTGGACCTCTTTGAGTTCCCTGATTGTAGGGTCGCTGAGGTATTTTCCCATTTCTGTCTCTGTAAAGCAGTTGCTTCCATAGAAATCCGTTACCGGGGTTTTTGCGTAGTCAATGTCGAACATGTATGATCCTCCAAGTATTCATCATGACAATACACAGTTTTCACTCACTTATGCAAGAAGAGTGAGCATTCTCTGAGGTATTTGAACGGTTTGGTCTCTTATGGGTGCATGTATTCACTAAACTGACTATAAGGAATGGGAAAAATGGGAAGCAGGTCTCATCGCAAAGATACTACCACAGCCCCCAGGCGCAGAGGGTCAATATCCTACCGTCGACATAAGGTACCTATTCAATTTGAGTTACCGTAACTACGATGGTATCGTTGTAGGGACCTGAAGGGGCTCCCTCCGCGACGGAGGGGGAAATGCCAGTGATATGGATGTCCTGGTTGTTTATTCCCTCAGAAAGGGGAGTCCAAGGGATGGGAACGTCCTTAAGCACTGTCTGCCCCTGGAATTTCAGCTGATAGGGGATAGCATAGCCTGTCGGCACACCGTCCGGATGCAGTGCAAATGAAGAGCTCCCTGGTAATTTTGAGAACTGTATGTCAACTCCGTAGGTAAGGCCTGTTGTGGTGTTGCCAAGCGAAAGTTGTGCCTTAGCTATGAGGGCTGTATTTGACAGATACCCATTAGGCAAGGAAAAAGCCAGTTCATCGATCATGGAAAATCCATACTTGGCATGTCCTGGAGTATCTCCATAAGGCAAGGCTGGAGTTCCAGGTGGTATGACGAGAGGGGGATCAAGGGGAGGACCTCCCCCTGAAGGAATGGTCTGGCCATTGATTGGAACGTAGATGTTGTTGCTCTGCTGATTATAAATCCCCTCATCATCGGGTGCTACAGCCACATTGAAAGCGCCGATGTTTCCTTTTGTCATAGTATAGACGGCACCGGGTTTGTAGATGGATGCCCCATGATCACTTAGGAAATAAAATTTTACTTCAAAAACAGGGACGCCTAGCGTATCTTGTGTCGTAGTAAGGGGTGCTGTCCCTCCGCTACCCCAGAGTTTACGATAGCTGGTCACTCCAAGCTCTGTAGTGACCGCAGCAAAATAGAAGATTGTGCTCTGTGTCTGATATACAGGCAATCCTGTCTGCCAGTGGTTGAACCAGGTCACAGGTCCTGTAAACTGGAAGGTGTTTGAAATCTGTACATTGACCAGGCTCGGCTGGTAGAGCGGCTCTCCTGCTGTGGCTGTAATGGTAAGGGTTCCCAAATGCGCTACAAAGTCGGTTGGGGCAAAAGGGGAGCTCCCTGTGGTGAAAGCTAGAGAGGGAGCCGAATCATACGTAGCAGTTATTGCCGCTGGGAGGGGCAGGAGGGTGAGACTGATAGATACTAGGAGTGCCATAGCTCTTTTTCTCATATCCTATCATAACTATAATATTACTATATTTCTAGAGTCCTACGTCCCTGTCTCTAATGAAAAGCAGGTTCAGCATACCCTATGAGGAGGCTGTCCTGGCAGCAAGACGTTCCCTGAAAAGTCTGAGCTTTTCGGATATCTCCCCCGCCTCCAAGGGACGCGAGGGGTCTTCCTCATCAAAGAGCTCCTTAGGCATCTCTTCAAGGAATCGAGAGGGCAGGCTGGTCACCACATCGTTCCCCCGTTTTCGCTTTTCACAGGAAGAGATGACAAGGACCCTGCGCGCCCGTGTTATGGCAACGTAGAAGAGCCTCCGCTCCTCATCGATATTCGTAGGGTCCTCCTCAATGGCACGGGCATGGGGGATGTAGTGGTCCTCCACCCCAGCGAGGAACACCGTATCGAACTCAAGGCCCTTTGAAGCGTGGATGGTCATCAGTGCGATCTTGCCGCTGTCATCCTCGTCGACCTGTTCTT
>DUPO01000212.1 GCA_012838275.1 Spirochaetales bacterium | reverse complement strand
GAGAGCCGGCTCATCTCTTAGCAAGCCAGAGTATCGCCTGTTGCCAGATTTTCTGATATCCATCCCACTCGGTAAATGCCTTGGGACACCAATGAGGTCCGATATCGGTCATCCATGCAAAGACCCGCCCTTTCCCATACTCCCAACTGGCCAGCAAAGGATGGTCGTACTGGGACTTCGCGATCTGGGTCGCACCCTCCTTCATTACAGCTTCCTGGTACCCAAGCAGTGGAGGCCAAGCACCTTCCACCCCTTTCACTATGGGATGTTCGGCCTCCAGCACAGTCGTAAGGGCACCCTCAGGTGTTTCCACCCTATCATCAAAAGTATGGATGCTTACTGGAAGTATCTCTTCAATGGGAGTCCTGTAATATTTTGCAAGCCCCTGGATGCCTGCAAAGGAGAGATACCCTCCACACATGCAGAACCCTCCTCCCCCTTCTACCCACTCCTTGATCAGAAGAAGCCTATTGGGAGCTGTCTTGCCCTCGACAAAGACCTTCTTGGAAAGCAAGAGGGTATTTGCACCGATGTCGCTGAGGATGATTACATCAAACTTCTTGAGCTCCCCAAGGGTTTCAGGAAAGGACTCTCCGGCAATATGGGAGGGCATATGAGTGGACTCGATAAAGCCCGAATCTTCGAAGGCTTTCTGCATGTACTCATGTCCGGTCTCATAGATTCCTGTAGAGAAATGATCAAAGCCCTTCTGATGGGCTCCGGTGGACAACCAGGACTCTCCTACCAGCAACACTTTGATTTTTTCCATCTGTATCCTCCAGTTTATTGTTGCAGCATCTGTCTCTTTATGAAACGAGTGCTGTTCTCGGTGAAATAGTTCAGTACCATGACAAGGATAAGCACGCCACCCCATATCAGGGAGATATAGTAGCTGCTGATGGATGGGAAACGGTTTATGCCTGTCTCGAGCATCCTCAAAAGAATGATGGCCAATACGACACCGCTAATCTTTCCCTTGCCCCCATTTGGATTGACTCCGCCCAGCACTACTATCAGGACACATTGCAACGTATAGACAGAACCATAATCAGCACGGGCTGAGTTGTAGTTTGCAAGCATGATCAGACCACCTAAGGCGGCACACATTCCTGACACCATATAGGTCTTGATCAGGAGACGGTCATTGCGCAGACCGCTGAACTTGGCAGCGGTCGCACTGGTGCCCAACATATACAGCTTGGTGCCAAAGACAGTGCGGGAGAGCAAAAACCAGATAAACACAGCCATCACGATGAATATGAGAAGCTGTACCGGCACCAGACCCGCAATCTTATTGTTGATCGTCCGTGAGTAGACGCGGGAGAACTTGCTAACGGCATTGCCTTTGGTAAGAGCCAGACACAAGCCAGTAAACAACTCCCCTGATCCCATGGTCGCCAGAATGGGTGGAATGTTAAACTTGGAGACCAATATCCCATTGAAAATTCCTGCAGCGGCCCCTATCAGGATACCCAGACCAAACACCAGCGGTATCGCATAGCCGGGTAACCCACCTGCCGCATTGGTCAGATTGAGCAGGAGAAACGCCATCAAGATTGAAGTGAAGTTTGCCACCCCGACAACAGAGAGGTCGATGCCTCCGGTGATCATGCAGAGCATGACACCAAGGGACATAAGACCGAATTCTGGAAATTGGGAGGCCATGGTCTGAAAGTTCAAGATAGAATAGAACTTGCTGAATCGGGTGAGTGCGATGAATATCATCCAGACTATGATCATGATGATCAGGCGCCATAGGTGGCGGTCTGATGCATACATCTTTTCGAATCTAGCGAAAGGAGTCATCTCTTTTTTCATCATACCACCTCCTTTGCTACGGTTTCGACAGACCGTACACGGTTCATTCTGGAAACCTGGTAAGCACTCACTCCGGTACCGATGATTATCAACAATCCGGTAAAGACACTCTTCCATGAGGTGGGAACCCCGATCAGGATGAGAGAGTTCTCAACAATCACTATAAGCAGGGTACCAAGCATGCAGCCCAGCAAGGTTCCCCTCCCCCCTGTGATCGCCGTACCGCCGAGCACAACTCCAGCTATGATATTCATCTCCATGCCCAACATGTTTGTAGGGTGGGCCTGCTGCATCATGCAAACCCTCATGACTCCGGCAAGACTTGCTATCATCCCTACCATTACATACATGATGAATTTTGTATTCCTTACCCCAAATCCTGCCCTATGGGCACTGATCTCACTACCCCCTATCCCATACAGGCCCCTACCAAACATCGTATAGCGCATCAGGAAATACACGAGGAACAGGACGATGAGAAACGCCAATATCGCCACCGGCATGCGAGAGGTGAGCCCTGAAACAGGGTTTTTCGCAATAAACAGGGAAGAGGTGCCAAAATTTTTCATTCCGATAGGGATGACGGTCAACTGCTTTGAATTCAAAGCCCCTTGCATGATGCCCTTAAAGACACTGGAAGACCCCAGGGTCACTATTAAGGCAGGCAACCTGAAATACCCGATGAACAGGCCATTGAAAGCTCCCAGGATCGCACCCAGGGCAAGAGCAATCAGGATTGCCAGCCACACTCCGCCCTGATAGTTCACATCGAGCAGGAACTTTGTGGTGGCGTAGACGCTCAAGGAAGCCAGAGCAGGAAAGGAAACATCAATGCCGCCTGAGATGATGACCATGAAGGCACCTATTGCGAACAACCCTGGAACGGCGAAGGCTGAAGCGATATCCACCAAATTGTTTGAGGAAAAGAATTGCCCCGAACGAATCTCAATAAGCACGCACAACAGCATGAGAACAAGGAAAACATAAGGCTCATTGCGCCGTGACAGCTTCTGTAATGTATTGGAAATTGTTGATTTCACGACTGTAGCCTCCCTACATCATGTACGATAAAATCGTTTTTTCGTCACTTTTTGCAGCATCCAGGTCAGCGACTATGCTCCCGGATTTCATCACCAGTATTCTAGAGCAGTTTTCCAACACCTCAGGAAGGTCATCGCTGATGATAAGGAGGGCAAGGCCCTCTTCTGCCAGTTTTTGCAGTATCCCATGGATATCATGTTTCGATCCTATATCAACTCCGACAGTAGGCCCGTTCAAGATAAGGATATCCAAATTGAGGGCTAACCATTTCGCCAACACAACCCTCTGCTGGTTTCCTCCCGACAAGGTCTGGCATGCGTTGTCAGGGTTAGGGGTGCTGATGGCAAGCTCCCTGACCCAACGCTCGATCTCCTCTGAACGACGCTTGTGGTCCAGGATTCCGATCTTGTTAGCCAAGCTGTCAATTTCTGAAATGACAATATTGTCTGCGATACTTTGGGTGAGGAACAGCCCTTCACTCAACCGGTCCTCAGGCACATAGCCGATCTTATGCTGCATTGCGACCTGAGGATTGATGATCTTCACCTCTTCGCCGTTTACCAGAACAGCTCCATGGTCAATGGGACGAATACCGAACAATGATAAGGCAAGCTCTGTTCTCCCCGAATCCAGCAAACCTGTTATCCCTATGATTTCACCCCTTCGCAAATCAAAGGACACATCATGGAAAGCACTCTTCATTCCAATTCCTTTGGCTTGAAAAATGGGTTCCTTGGATACATTCAGGGGGACAAATGTTTTTTTCTGGAATTCGCGTCCCGTCATGAAAAATGAGAATTTTTCAGAATCAAGGTCAGCGGTACTTCCGGTGGCGACAAGCTCCCCGCTACGAAGAATCGTGAATTTTTCAGATATCTCAAAAACTTCATTGAGTTTGTGACTGACAAAAAGGATTGCAATTCCCCGCTCCTTGAGCTTGAGGATGATATTGAAGAGGTTGCGCACCTCCCTTTTGGTCAGAGCGGTCGTAGGCTCATCCATGATAATTAGCTTTGTATTGAACATCAGCGCCCGACTGATCGCTATCATCTGCTTCTCTGCAACAGTCAGAGTTCCTACCATCGCATCAAGGTCAACCTTGAAATTGATTTTCGCTATCGCATCTGTGGCAATCTTGCGCATTCGTTTCCAATTGACAATTTTTCGCCGATCAGCAAGTTCGCTGTTGAATGCAAGATTTTCCATAACCGTCAGGTTGGGAAATATGGAAAAATCCTGATAGATAACTTGAATTCCGCTCTGGATAGCATCTATCGGGGTAATCTTCTCATACCGCTTCCCCCCGAACTCCATATAGCCGGAATCCGGTGAGTAGACACCGCTGATGACCTTAATGAGTGTAGACTTCCCGCTTCCGTTCTCCCCTGCAAGGCAGTGGATCTCGCCAGGATTGATCTCAAACGATACTTTTTTCAGTGCCTGCACTCCAACAAACGACTTGTATATGTCAACGGCTCTGAGTAGCCCCTCTGCCATAGCACACCTCCTACAAAGACAGTAAACGACAGTGCCCTGCCAATCAAAGATGAATGACAGGGCACCAACTCAGACCATCAACCTAGAATCCGAAGTCGTAAACGTTCTTGGCGTTGATGACAATCCAGCCTTCACCTTCAAGAACAGTCTTGCTGCCCTTCTTGAATTTCATGTTGGTATATCCATCAACTCCCAAATCGACAACACCTTCAATCTTTTCCCCATCCAACACCTTTACAGCAAGGGCTATCATGGCCTTACCGGCAAGAGCAGGATCCCAAAGGGTCAAGGACTGTACAACACCGCTTTCCAGCAGGGCTGCATTGTCCAAAGGCATTCCGGTACCTGAAGTAAAGGCCTTTCCGATCAGCCCCAACTCCTCAATGGCACGTGCAACACCAGGAGCATCGTATGAAGAGGTGCCCATAACACCCTTAAGTTTGGGGTATTTCTTGAACAGTTCCTTAGCTCCGTTGTATGCGACATCACCATTGTCGAAAGATTCGACACGCTTTTCTGCTGCGAGCAACTGCATCTTGGGATACGCTTCTTTCTGACGTGCTACACCGGCATCAGCCCACTCGTTGTGGGAACCGTTGGTGAGGGACGCAACCATCGTTGTGTATACACCTTCAAAGTTCATCGCCTCTGCAAGGTTGTCCATGATGAATGCACCATAACCGGCATTGGAGAAAGCTTCGATATCATAATCGACATTTTCCAAGCCAGCGCCTTCATGCGTGATCACCACGATACCAGCCTTTCTAGCTTGAGAAAGAACAGGTTCCAAAGACTCAAGATCTACAGGGACTACACAAAGGGCATCAACGCCTTGGGCGATAAGGTCCTGAATGAGCTGCGCCTGCAATGTGGCATCAATCTGAGCCGTACCCTTCTGATACACATTCAAACCGGTCTCTTTTGCATATTCGTCAACACCGACTTTCATCCGGACAAACCATGGGTTGGATGCGTCCTTGGGGACCACTACAATCTCATAGCCGGTCTTCTTTTCAGCCTGGCCTGCTGCGAACACCATAGGAACCACCATCAGAACGATAATCATGAGAACCAAAATTTTCTTCATACTGTATTTCCTCCTTTTACAGTGTCAACTCAACTTTAGCTCACTCATATTGAGAAGTCAAACATTAATGAAATATTTTAGTAACGTAGAATAAAATCTTGAAAACATGCATGTTTCGGTCTATAAAAAGCAAAAATGCCAAGAAGTATTTCCAATAACGAGACAAAACTACTAAAATTTACTAAACTTAACTTAATTATTTGACAACCAAGAATCACGGGGGTATGCTGAAATCATGGGTATTAAAGAGATAGCAGAGAAGGCGGGAGTATCAAAGACTACCGTCTCATTGGCTTTGAACGGGCACAAAGGGGTTGGTCATGCAACCCGAATGAAAATCATTAGAATCGCAAAAGAGATGAATTACAGGGTGCCCGGGGAACGTGCGTATCCTCAACCCCAGCATGGCGTAATCGTGCTGGCAAAAATCAGCAAGCACGGCCTGTTGCTCAATGAAGACCAGAATACATTCATCGTCAACTATATCGAAGGGATCAACCAGGTGGTAAAGGGGCATGGCTACTCTTTTGAAATCATTACCCAGACACTTGAAAGCCTCACCCCATTCATTCGGGAAATGGAGACAAAGCAACCCAAGGGCATCATCGTCTTAGGAACAGAACTCAGGGCCATGGACATCATGAGCCTGAATGACCTCACCTGCCCCTATGTGATAATAGATACGCATTTTGAGCATTTGGAGGCTGATTTCATCAACATGAGCAATGTGGGCTCAGTCTACAACATCATCAGTCATCTGGTGGAGAAACGGCATTCCGACATCATGATGGTGACATCTACGGTAACTTCGGGGAACATCCTTCTCCGGGAGCGAGGATTCAGCCTGGCAATGGCTGAGCACGGGCTCGCCCCTTCAGACCGGAGCTTCATCCCAGTCAGACCCGGTTTCAATGGAGCCTATGAAGAGATGCTCGCTTACCTGCACAAGGGGGGGCACCTTCCAGAAGCGCTCTTTTGTTACAATGACATAGCGGCATTTGGAGTCATAAAGGCCCTCAAGGAAGAGGGGCATGAAATCCCCAAGGATGTTTCGATCATCGGCTTCGATGACCTTCCCATCTCTTCGATGATGGAACCAAGATTGACTACCATCAGGATACCCAACCAGCATATCGGGGCGTTGGCTGCCCGAACAATAGTGGAGAAGATCATAGAAAAGAGCAAAAGTGACCCAGTGGATATCCTGGTTCATGGAAAGCTGGTTCTTCGAGAAAGCGTCATAGAAAGATGAATAAGGAGGTGCCAAATATGGCAAAGTATTCAATTATTCTAGGTAATTTGGGAAACACCTGTGACAGGTTCCTTTCCAGCGGCTACAAGGATGAGCTGCCCAAGGAGACCCTCATCAAGCAAGCGTCGGAGATCGACGGAGTCGAAGGCATTGAGCTGGTAGGGACATGGGATGTCTCTAGCGACAATGTCGACAAGGTAGGAGAGATGCTGGCAAAGTACAACCTCCGTTGCGTTTCCATTATTCCCGATCATTTCGGCCAGAAGCGTTGGGGTCGCGGCAGCCTCTCAGCCAAAGACCCGGAGATTAGGAAACAGGCTGTAAACTACACCTTCGAATGCGTGGAAATGGCCAGGAAGCTGGATTGTAAAACCCTGAACCTGTGGCCAGGCCAAGATGGGTATGACTATGTTCTCCAG
>DUPO01000211.1 GCA_012838275.1 Spirochaetales bacterium | reverse complement strand
ATCAATACATCCACATATGTGCCTGTTCGTTTTTTTCCCCCTCTTCCCAGAGGTAACGACAGGACACATTGCCCGCGCATTATGCGGAACTCCCCCAAGGGTGCAAGCTTGAGGGAGTTTTTTTGTGGCTGTCGGAAGAGATCGCTTCGGGTGTGAACTGCAATTCTTTAGATCCTTTTTCTTTAGCAGCTTTATCGTTCTTTTGGTATCAATGAGGACAGGATTAAAGAGGACAGGGTCATTTGAAGCGCCGCAAAAGGCTGTTATTCTAGCAACAAGCATACCATCAAAGTCGTCGTCATTCGTCACCAGCGTACTCTCTTCATCATCAACACCACTTTTCTCAAGCAGTAACTCTTGCAATGAAAGGGGTTCCCCATCTTCAAGAAAGTTGATTTCTAAAGTACCGACTCTGAAGGAACCCTAAAATCACTTGTGTTGTACTCTAGCGGGTGATCGGGGTTGTTTCTTATGATAGGATTGTTCTCTTTGACATAGGTAGCCTCCATAACGGCAGAGGCTAGGGAAGAGATGATCAGAAATAGTAGCACTGAGCTTATAAGGACAGTGCGTGCAAGTGACTGTCTCTTGATACTCATTTTCATATGCTAAGAGTAATTCGAGGTTGCTGAACAACCCCTGTTTTCAGGTTGAACTTGCTTCAGCCTATTTTCATACCAAAACCAGTCGAATCTTCCTTAGACCGAACACCCATTTCAAGAAGACAAAAAGATCCTTCAGGACCTTTCTCAAGTTCATCCCCAGGATGACCAGTGCTATGGTGGTCTCACTGGTCACCTCCAGCTTGGTCCTCACCCTGTCTAGGGTGTATTTGCGTTTCGCAACCCCGAATACGCCTTCGATGGGTATTCGGTCTATCTCATCTTGTCTCGATTCTCTCAGCATCATCCTGTACAGTTCCTTGTCCTTGGGAGGCCTGCCCAACGGAGGCCCAGCAAGTCGGATACCGAGACCCTTGCAATACCTGAGGTTATCCCTTGTCCGATAGATCTTGTCGGCATGGACGGAAGCAGGGTAATGCCCGAATCTTCTCTCATATTCCTCGATGTGCTCCCTGAGCTTGGTTCCTTCATTGTACGGATCCCACCCCAACGTCTCCAGAAATGCATAGCCCCCCATTTTTGAAACTGATACCTTCGCCCCAAACTCCACTGCAGCTGACACCTTGCCTCTGATGATCGGTCGAATATGTGGCTGGCTGATGCTGACATTCCTCTGGTCAACCTTATGTTTTCTCTCGCAATACATCTCATGTTGCTGGCGGTACACTTCACCGACGACCAGGAGGTTCCGGTACATCCTCCTGCTGAGAACACCCAGCCCAACCTTTTCTGCAAGGGTCTCTATATGACCCAGGTCACGCCTCACATACTGGAGCTGTTGCCTGATCCCTTTCCTGATTAGCTTTTTTCGCGGTTTGCGGTTCCGTGAGATCGAAAGGTACTCCTTGCGAGCCCTTTGCCGATAGGTTCTCGGCTTCCTGCTCTTTCCCTTGAGCGACCCATGAAGAATGTCAATGATGTCCTCAAGCTTCTCCCTCGACTCATTGAGCAGGCCGAGGTCCGTCGGATACCTGATATCGGCAGGAACACAGGTTGCGTCAACAAGAAGCTTCCCTTT
>DUPO01000210.1 GCA_012838275.1 Spirochaetales bacterium | reverse complement strand
CTGTTTCCTGACACATTGCTTTTTCTTGTCTTCATGATGAAGTTTGAATACTAGTCGGAGCGAAAGGACTTGAACCTTCGATTTCCTGCTCCCAAAGCAGGCGCCTTAGCCACTAGGCAACGCTCCGAATCAATAGGAGTATACGCACTTGAGCTCGAGAGCGTCAAGGGGTACTATGAAACTATGATAAAATTAAAACAAAAGGCGGAAACCGTCTACTCCATACTGGACGAGCTTCTTCCTCCAGATATTCAGTTTCTAGAACAACGGGACCCCTTCAGGTTCATGATAAGTGTCATCCTCTCAGCCCAGACGACTGATAGGATCGTCAATATAGTTACCGAGCCTCTTTTTGAGCGCTTCCCTACCGTGGAGGCTCTCGCTTCTGCCCCCCTGGAAGAGGTGGAAGAGATTATATTTCCAACAGGCTTCTACCGCATGAAGGCAAAGAACATTACTTCTTGTGCCCAGGCACTGGTGGGTAAGGAGATCCCCTCGACCATGGAGGAACTTATCAAGCTCCCGGGGGTGGGACGGAAGACAGCGAACTGTGTGATCGGTGATATATATGGCAAGCCGGCGATCATAGTCGATACTCATTTTGGTAGGGTTGTTCGCCGTCTGGGTCTGGTCGACACCAAAGATCCTGAAAAGATTGAGAAGCAAATTTCCAGATTGCTGGATAAGGAAAAACACTACCGGTTTTCAATGACGGTGAATATGTTCGGCAGGACTGTCTGCCATGCCAAGAAACCGGGTTGTGAAGAGTGTCCGCTCAGGTCTATCTGCCCTTCTTCAGACGCTTTTCTGAAAGCGTCCTCCAAAGGGTGATACCGTCCTCCTCCTTAATCTCCACGATGGCAAGACGAAGGTTGTTAAGAGGTGGCAGCTGCTCTTCATGGGTCACATTCACTTTCCCCAGGTATATGCCGCTGTAGGGGTGGCTTACGCCAAGCTCTTCCCTGATCTGAGCCAGTTCGTTTTGCAGTACTGGAAAGAAGAGGGTGCCATCAGAGAAGGCTGTTGAACACTGTACGGTTAAGGGAAGGGGGGGACACGTGACCTTCTTTGAGAGGGCCTTGTCCTCAGTCTCTCCTAACAAGATGCAACTTTCCTGGGCTCTGAAGGAACTGTCCCCGCTTTTGCAGAAGAGAGTCCTACGGATGTCATTGATCTTGAGTCTTATATGCTGAGGCAGCAACAGGGCGTAATAAGTTGGCATAATCAGAGCATACTGACAAACTTAAGCCTCTTCAAGGTCGAATAGTTATAAAAGATAGGTCCTTTGTCTTTACACAAAAGTCATTATCTGGTAATTTGGCTAAGGTTGAAGTCTTAATCGCAATAACCTTGCAATTATGCTCACGGGTGAGCCGTTACCCGTGCAAGGGTAGCCATGACTTTGACAGGCCCCATTTCGGCCAACGAATGAATTTATTTGGATAAGGTGGATATAGCTATGGCTCGTAGATGTGAGATTTGCGGAAAAGGAACGATTGCAGGAAATAGTGTTCCAAGAAAAGGTCAGGCCAAGAAGAAAGGCGGCGTAGGCCAACACATTGGCGTAACCACAAAACGCACATTCCGCCCCAATCTTGTGACAGTCAAGACTTTGGTAAAGGGTACACCGCGTACAGTAAAAATGTGTACACGTTGCCTCAGGAGCGGAAAGGCAGAGAGTCTCGTATAACTTCTTAGTGTACGTCTCTCTAAAATGAAGGGCCCTCAAGGGGCTCTTTTTTTTCATTGTTAGGTACTCTGTTTTACTTTTCGCACAGGATCTGTGGAAAGGAAGTGTCCGAACGCTTCCCTGTATTGCCGGATGTAGTAGTTTTTTTTCTGCTTCTTCGATAAGGTAAACGTTATGGGAGGGCCCTTTTGGTGAAAAATATCAGAATACATGCTGTGGAAGGATCGAATTTGGTTTCAGCAAGTGGTTGTGAGAAGCTTGTGAAGATCTTTCAGACAGAGAAAGAGAGCCATCATGTTTTTGTCATTGCAGCTTTGAGGGATGCTTCCCTGGAGTTGGGAACCCTGCTGACCTATGCGGAAACCCATGATGAAAGGCTTTGGTCCGAACTCGAACGGAGCTTCGTGCTTTGGACTGAGCTCATTGAGAGCCTGCTCACTCCCCTGGCTGGGGAGAAGGTGCTTGAACGCATCAAGCAGGGATTTTCGGATATGGAGGATCTTCTTCGCGCCATCTGGTTGGTTGAAGACATTTCCGTAGGATCGCAGCTCTATATAGACAAGGTTCTTGGCTCCTGGGTCGCCGACCTCTGTTGTCATTATTTGGTAAGTAAGGGCATTACAGCCGATCTTCTGGAGTATCCCTCTGCGATGAAACTTTCCGAAGTTAAGCCTCAGGCACTTTTTGTTTATGGAAAACTACCTCAAGCAGAGAAAAGCGATCCCCGAGAAGGGGTAAGCGAATATGGAGCCGCACAACTTGGAGCCCAGCTTGGGGCGAGCGGTGTCTCCTTCTGGAACTCACTTTCTCTCCTGAGAAATGCCGACATATCAGAAGTTCCCTCCTCATTGGTAATACCCTCTCTCTCCTATTCAGAAGCGACCGAGCTCTCCTTTTTTGGAGCTCCCATAATACATCCCCAGGCCCTTTTGCCAGCCATGAATGCAAACATAGACGTACAGCTCAAATGGTGGGGTGATGTCAAGGCAAAAGGCAGCGTGATCTCCATCGATGGAGCCAACGGATCCTCGAACAAGGTGAAGGGTTTCAGTACTATCCGTGATGTAGCCCTCATCAATGTGGAAGGGGCTGGCATGAGCGGGGTGATCGGCATCGCCGGCAGGCTCTTCAGCGCAATGCGCAAGGCCTCCATTTCTGTGATACTCATCAGTCAGGCCTCCAGTGAATACTCCATCTGTTTTGCAGTCCCCGAGTCCCAGAAGGACCTTGCCTGCCAAACGGCAAAGGAAGCCTTTGCCCATGAGTTGCAAGACCGACTGATCCATAGCATTGAAGCAGAAGGTGAGTGTGCCATCCTTGCTGCGGTCGGCGAACAGATGACCGGTCAGGCAGGGGTTGCAGGAAAGTTCTTCTCCTCTTTGGGCAAGGCTGGAGTAAATGTCATTGCCATAGCACAGGGCTCGAGTGAGACCAATATCAGCGCAGTCATCAAGGCCAAGGATTCCAAGAAGGCCTTGCGTGCTCTTCATGCACGCTTCTTCCTCTCCAAGCAAGCTCTCTCTGTCGGCCTTTTTGGGCCTGGTAGCATCGGAGGCACACTCCTGGACCAGATAGCCAGTGAAACACAGAGGTTGAAGGAACAGTTTGGCCTTGATATCCACATACGTGGCATTGCAAACTCCAAGAGCATGGTGCTTCACCAAGATGGTATCGACATTGCCAACTGGAGGGAGTATCTGGCTACAGAGGCGGTACCCTTGGACAACGAGAAGTTTGCCAAACATATAGGGGCCACATATTTCCCTCACTCCCTTATAGTCGACTGCACCACCAGCAGGGCTTTGGCACAGGAGTATGTCACGTGGTTGGAGCAGGGAATACATGTCATCACACCGAACAAGAAAGCTGGGACCGAACCTTACCCTTACTACCAGTCCCTCTTTGAGAGCTGTCTCCGTACAGGGCGTCGCTTCCTCTACGAAACTACTGTAGGGGCAGGCTTGCCTGTCATTTGTACCTTGAAGGACCTGGTGCAGACAGGGGACAGGATCCACCGCATAGAGGGGATCGTAAGCGGCACCCTTGCCTGGCTCTTCAGCCAGTATGACGGGTCGGTCCCCTTCAGCACGCTGGTTCGGGAGGCCAGGGAGATGGGATTTACCGAACCCGATCCCAGAGACGACCTTTCAGGTATGGATGTCGGTCGTAAGAGCGTCATCCTGGCAAGGGAACTGGGCTATGAGGTTGAGGTGGACGATATTCCCATCCAGAGCCTGGTGCCAGAGCATCTGCAAGAGTTGCCCTTGGAACAATTCCTGGACAAGCTTGAGGATTTGGACGGACCTATTCAGAAGCTCTACGCCCAAGCGACTGCAAACAATGAGAAGTTGCGGTATGTTGGTATTGTAGACAAGGATGGCAACTGCAGTGCGTCTTTAGAGAGTTTTCCACTCTCCCATGCCTTTGCCCAGGCGACAGGAACCGATAACGTCATCTGCTTTACCACAGATCGCTACCTGGAGCAGCCTTTGGTCATCAAGGGCCCGGGAGCTGGACGAGCCGTCACCGCAGGCGGTGTCTTCTCTGATATCTTACGCCTGGCAGCCTATCTTGGTGCCAGAATTTAGGAGGTTCCCATGAAGTTCGTATCAACAAGAAATGCATCATTGCAGGTTACTGCCAGCGAAGCCATACTGCAGGGACTCGCCCCTGATGGGGGTCTCTATGTCCCCGAGTCCTTTCCTTCCCTGGCGACTGTAAACGTACATGAGATATCCTCCTATCCTGAACTTGCCTTTGAGGTGCTCGCTCCCTTCTTTGAAGACGATGTCCTGAAAGACGACCTTGCAGAGATTTGCATAGACGCCTTCAATTTCCCTGTGCCTCTGGTCAAGCTTCATGAGAAGCAGATGATTCTTGAGCTTTACCATGGGCCTACTGCGGCCTTCAAGGATTTTGGTGCACGCTTTCTTGCCTCCTCCATGGAGAAGCTTCTAAAGAAACAACCGAGAAAGCTCACCATCCTGGTTGCCACCAGCGGAGACACCGGAGGGGCTGTAGCCTCTGCTTTTGCAGGACGCAAGGGCATTGAAGTGAAGGTGCTTTTCCCCAAGGGCAGGGTGAGTGCACGTCAGCAACAGCAGCTTACCTGTTGGGGCGGTAATATCAAGGCCTATGAGGTTGATGGTTCCTTTGACGACTGCCAGAAGATGGTCAAGGACGCCTTCATGGATGCCAAGGTATCTAAAGAGTGGGGTCTCAGCAGTGCCAACAGCATCAACCTTGGCCGATTGCTTCCTCAGAGTGTCTACTATGTGTACGCCTCCTACCTCTATCATGGGGCTTACGGAGTGAAGCCGACCTTCATCATCCCAAGCGGGAACGTAGGTAACAGCTGTGGAGCATACTGGGCATTCAGCATGGGCTCTCCCATCGAGAGGATCGCCCTTGCAGTCAATGCGAACAAGACCATCCCCGATTATCTCAAGGAGGGGGAGTACAAGCCACGGCAAAGTATCGCCACCTTGGCCAATGCCATGGATGTGGGGTCTCCCAGCAACATGGAGAGGCTTTTCAATCTCTACGGTGATATTGCAACTTTCAGGAAGATGGTCAGCGCAACCTCTGTCGATGATGAGTCCATCAAGGCAACCATTAAGGAAGTCTACGATGAGCTTGGGTATGTGATATGTCCTCACACCGCTACCGCAGAGAGGGTTCGTCGTGATCTTCCCTCCAGTGATGACACCATTGTGGTCTCCACTGCCCACCCTGCGAAGTTTGAGGCTGTGGTGGAGCCGCTGATCGGAACCCAAATCCCTGTGCCTGAGGCCCTCGCCTCGCTGCTTGCAAAAAAAAGCGAATTCAAGAGTGTGGGGTGCGATTATAGGGAACTGTTTGCAGAGTGAACTGTGTGCGGCATGCCAATGACTATAGCGTAAAAAACCGAGACCCTGATGGAATATCCTTCAGGGTCTCGGTTTGAATAATGTCACTCGGCTATGCAGCAGCTCTCTTTTTCCCGAACAGCAATACGGGTCACCGTGCCTTCGCCAAAGACTGACTCCAGGTAATCCTTGTAGACAGAAAGCTTACCTGTAGGGACATATGCCTGGATGGTCCCGGCAAACCCACCACCATGGACCCGGACTGTCGAGTCGTCACCGAGGATTTCCTTGGTCATGGCTATGGCGAGGCTGAGTCCCTGTTCCTGTGGGTTGGTTGTCGGGTAGAGGTTCTGCAGAAAACAGAAGGAGCTCTCGCCACTTGAGCGTACCTTGCTGAGGAAACCTTGCATATCTTCTTTTTCAAGGGCCTCAAGCATGCTGGTAACGCGATCATTCTCCCCAAAGAAATGGATGGCACGAAGCAGTGCCCGGTCATTGTCCAGTTGCTTTCTCAGTTCCGGTAGGGCAGCTGCAAAGGAATCGGCCTCTATTTCCCGGAGATTCTTCTTGTTGAAGTAGGTCGCTACCTGGCGCATCTCTTCGGGGACCGAGGCATATTCGGGAGTAAGGTCGGCATGGTTTCCTCCTGTGTCTACTATGACCAGATGGTAGCCATGTTTCTCAAACGAAAAGGGAACCGGGGTTACAACCGGGTTTTTTGCATCCTCGAAGTCAATGCTGACGATCCCGCCGTTTGCACAGGCCACCTGATCCATCAGGCCAGAGGGCTTGCCGAAATAATGATTTTCACTGAATTGTCCTATGATGGCAAGTTCAATGGGTGAGAGGGTGTCCCCATTGAAAAGATGGTTGAAGATGGTAGCGCATAATACCTCTATCGCAGCAGAGGATGAGAGCCCTGAGCCCTTGAGCACACGGCTGGTTGTGTTGGCTTGCCAGCCCCCGATGGCAAGACCTCTCTGTTTGAAAGCGAAGGCGATTCCCCTTACCAGGGCTTCTGTTGTATTCTTCTCCCTCTCGGCCATCTCCAAGTTTGCGAGGTCGATCTCTACAGGGGGGTAGCCTTCGCTTATCAGTACCACAAGATTGTCATCACGTGGGGAGACAGCTGCAATCGTATCCAGATTGATGGTGGCTGCAAGGACCTTTCCCAGGTTGTGGTCAGTATGGTTGCCGCCCAGTTCACTGCGTCCTGCAGTGGAGAACAGTTTGGCGTCAGCGACCTTGAATAATTCTGAATGGGTCGCCAATAAGGATGCAAAACGCCTGTCCATCTCGCCGTTGTCAAAACGTGTAGCGTAGAGGTGCGGATAGATATCGTGTAGCAGCCCCTTTCTGATCATCTCAACTGTAGCCATTTTGTTCTCCTTTTTCTGCGTTTCAAGTATCCATACTAGCATGGGTCCCATTGTTTACGATAGTTCAAATGTCACTCCAAAGAAGAGGATATCTGAAAGGAAGCAGCTTGCAACATACTTGATTTAAGAAATGTACACGTGTACAATACTGGAAACGGTTAAGTCTGTCAATTCCCAGGGAGGTACGTGTGGCGGTAACAAGAGATATGGTAGCGACTAGAGCAAAAGTCAGCAGCGCTACAGTTTCCAGAGTCTTCAACAACCCCCTTTCGGTATCACCACCGCTTCGGGAGGCTGTGTTGCAAGCGGCCGATGAACTTGGATACATACCCAACAAGGCAGCGGGCATGCTCAGGCGCAGGGGGACTGGCGTCATAGCCTTTGTGGAGATGGCAAAAGAGGGGAGGCCCTACTACTGGGGGAACCTTGAAAGCTTCGACTGGTTCTTTGGCAGGAGCCTCAGGGGGGTGCAAACCGCCATACAGGAGAGCTCGTGGCAGCTGAGGTTCTACAAGGTACGGACCAAAAAGGAACTGGAGGCTATCGAGCGCCAGTGTGATGGTATCCTGGCATATGATGTCGACAGCCCGGATGAGGTGAATCTTTTTTCTGACCTCAAGGTCCCTTCTGTACTCTCACATCATCTCAGCAGAGACTCAGCCCCTTGCGTAGTGGTTACTGACAACTATCATGGAGGGGTGTTGCAGGCACAGTTCCTAAAGAAGCAAGGGTGTAAAAACCCCCTTTACATTACAGGGTTCATTGATAGTGTGCCTCCCCACAAAGAACGGTTGGAAGGTTTTCTCTCCTTGTTTCCCAATGCTACAGTATTGGAAACGGCGGTAGGGGGACCGGATGCCATAGATCTCATTCTGGACAAGGTGAAAACAGAGGAAATGGCAGGGAACATCGACGGCCTCTCGGCAGTAAATGATCTGACACTGTTTGAACTGTTGCTCAAGAGTCGGAGCACCCTTCCTTGCATCGGCTATGATGCCTCTCCCTTTTACAGGCTTTTCAACGGGCCGGTTGCAAGCATTGATATTCAAAGTGGGGAGATATACAGGATGGCT
>DUPO01000209.1 GCA_012838275.1 Spirochaetales bacterium | reverse complement strand
TTCTTCATTGATGGATTTATCGTTTCACCAAACATTAAAATACTAGAAACACGAGTTTCAACGATGGACTTTGCCTACTCAGACCATGAGCCGGTAGTCATGAGATTCATGCTGCTGGATTAGGCTTTGTTTCAATTCACGTACCCGTGATGGGTGCGAATAAAGTTTTGTATATAATAAGGGACTGTTTCGATTGAATACTTTGCTGTAGTGGTGTTATCTATATCTTTATTAGTTCGTTTGTCTAATACTGTAGAGATATTCAAATATCCCATCCTAACTGGATATCCAGCAATGCTATGCAAACCCGTTCTAGTTTTGTATACTTGAAAAACCCATTGTAGGAGATACCCATGCTTAAGAAACTGCCCGAATATGAGAAGCAGCTTGCAGATATAGATGCGAAACTCAGTCTTCCTGAGACCATGCAGGACATGACTATATTCAAAACCCTGAATCAGGAACGCTCACATCTGGCACCGATTGTAGATGAGATGCACACCATGCAGAGCCTGATCAGCCAGATAGCTGAGGCTGAACAGCTTCTGCATGAAGAGAGTGACGCGGAGATGCTCGAGATGACCCGTGAAGAACTTAGCGGGCTCAAAGTAGCCCTGGCAGAGTCCCAAAAGAAAACCAAGATGCTGCTCATACCCCCGGACCCTATGGAAGGAAAGGATATCATCATGGAGATCCGTGCAGGCACAGGTGGTGATGAAGCCGCCCTGTTTGCAGCGGACCTCTTCAGGATGTACAGCCACTATGCCGACGAGAAAGGGTGGAAAATGGAGATTATCAGCTCGCATGAGACCGGCATCGGTGGTTTCAAGGAACTGGTTATCGGCGTGAGCGGCAAGGATGTCTTCGGCTCCCTTCGCTGGGAGAGCGGGACTCACCGGGTCCAGCGCGTTCCGGAGACTGAGAGCGGAGGAAGGATCCACACCTCCGCCGTTACCGTGGCAGTTCTGCCTGAAGCTGAAGAGACCGACATTGAAATCAGGAGTGAAGACCTGAAAACCGACGTCATGCGTTCCAGCGGACCTGGAGGACAGAGCGTCAACACCACAGACAGTGCGGTGAGGCTCACCCACCTTCCCACAGGCCTGGTCGTCATCTGTCAGGATGAGAAAAGCCAGATCAAGAACAAGGCAAAAGCCCTTCGGGTCTTGCGTTCACGTCTGTTTGATATGGAGGAAGAGAAGAAAAACCGCGAACGTTCGGAAGCTCGCAAGAGCCAGGTAGGCACAGGCGACCGTAGCGGTCGTATCCGTACCTATAACTTTCCGCAAAACCGCTTTACCGATCATAGGATCAACCTCACTCTCTACAAGCTGGAACTCATCATGGGTGGTCAGCTGGAGGAGGTCATTGATGCGATGAAGGTAGCAGCAGGTGAACTGGCCATCCAGGAAGCTTGATATGGATGGCGGTTCGGTAGGACAGCTGAAGGCATTTTGTGCAAGGGCACTCCGAGAGAACAACATCACGGACACACCTGAACTTGAGGCTCGCCTGCTCATAAAGAAGGCTACCTCCCTTTCGCAGGTGGAGCAGATCCTGCACCCTGATAGGGCCCTTGATGAGAATCAAGTACTTCTGCTTGAGAGAATGCTCACCGAACGCCTGCATTCTCGTCCCATGGCATACATCCTGGGGAGCAAGGAGTTCTACGGAAGGTGCTTTTATGTTGATGAACGTACTCTCATCCCCCGCCCTGATACCGAGACCCTAGTGGATACGGCACTTTCGTATGCACGAAAGCGAAAAGAAAAACTCTCCATCATAGATGTCTGCACTGGAAGCGGTTGTGTGGGGATAAGTATCGCCTGTGAGCTGGGCTATGATGTGCATCTTAGCGACATCTCTTCAGATGCCTTGGAAGTGGCCCGGACCAATGCCCTTGCTCTTGTCGGACATGAGCTGCCTACAAGCCAAGGCAATCTTCTCTCCACTCTGCCGGATAAATATGATATCATCGTCAGCAACCCCCCATATCTCACCGCCTTATGGTGTGACGAGGTGGATGCAGGTGTAAAAAGGGAGCCACGTCTTGCCCTCGAGGGGTTTGGCCCTGATGGCCTTGATCTCATCAGGACCCTAGTGGAACAGAGTGCATCAGCTCTAAGGGACAAGGGGGCACTCATGATGGAATGTGACTACCGCCAGGTAGCTGAAGTCAGAGAAATCATGCTAGCCTCTGGTTTTATCCAGGTACAAAGCGAATGTGACCTGACAGGAAGAGAGAGAGTTGTATGGGGGATATATAATTGTACGAACAACTGATAGAGCGTTTCATCCAGAAAGCCTTCAAATACCCTAAAGCGGACCAGGAGAAGATCCTTGCGGCCGCCACATACTCCGCATCCAAACACTACAACCAAAAACGGGCAAGCGGCGAACCCTACCTGATCCATCCCCTTGCTGTGGGAGAAATCCTCATACAGCTGAAAATGGATGCCGACACTATCGTAGCCGGACTCCTTCACGACACCATCGAAGATACCGATACAACATATGAGGAGCTTGCCGAACTCTTCGGGCAGTCTGTTGCAGACATGGTCGAAAGCGAGACCAAGATCAGCAATCTCAAGGCGATGAGCCGGAGCGTCCAGGAAGCAGAGACCATCAGGAAGATGTTCTTCGCCATGAGCAAGGACATCCGGGTCATCATCATCAAGCTGGCTGACAAGCTGCATAACATGCGCACATTGCAGCACCTGAAGCCTGAACGTGCCAAAGAGATAGCCGGAGAGACTCTGGATATCTTTGCCCCGCTGGCTGACCGGTTGGGCATCTCCTGGCTTAAGGACGAACTTGAGGACCTCTCCCTAAAGATACTCAAGCCAGACACCTTCCAGTACATCCAAGACTACCTGCTGAGCAAAAAGGGCGAGCAGACAGCATACCTGAACCGTATAGAAAAGAGCATCTACCGTGCCTGCGGAGATGCGAATCTCAGTGATGTCATCGTGACCAGCCGGGCCAAGCACTCCTACTCTGTCTATATGAAGATGAAAAAGAGGAAAAAGGAGATCGACGAGATCTTCGATATCCTGGGGGTAAGGATCCTATGCAACACCATTACCGAGTGCTACACCATCCTCGGAGTGATCCACCGCCTCTGGCCCCCCATAGAAGGGCGTTTCAAGGACTATATCGCCATGCCCAAGGCCAACAACTACCAGAGCCTGCACACAACTGTCATGGCCCTCGACGGCAAGCTGATGGAGATCCAGATCCGCACCAAGGAGATGCATTTCACCGCTGAGTACGGGGTGGCTGCCCACTGGACTTACAAATCGGAGACCGGCAGTGAAAGCGGTGCCTGGTCGAAGATGGACAACGACCAGTTCTCCAAGATCATCACAAAACTGAAAACCTGGTCCAATGAAATTGAGACAAGCGAATCCTATATGGAGGATATCAAGGGAGAACTCCTGAAGGATACGATCTACGTATTCACCCCTCAAGGTCATATTGTAGAGCTTCCCAAGAACTCCACTCCCCTGGACTTTGCCTACCAAATCCATACGGAGGTTGGAAACCATACTACAGGGGCGAAAGCCGATGGCTCGATCATAGCGCTCAACGCACCGCTGAAGAATACACAGGTAATAGAGATCCTCACCTCCCCGAATGCAAGGCCTCGCGTGCAGTGGCTGCGGTATGTGCAGACCAGCAGCGCAAGGAAGAAGATCAAGGCATGGCTGAACAAGTATGATGAGAATATCCTCATTGACAAGGACATCATCGCCAAACGCAAGATATCCGAAGCCCAGGCAAAAGTGGAACAGCCGCAACCACCCCCTCCCGTAACCGATGAGGATGAGATAGTCCGTCAGGTGTTCGATCCGTCACGGATGAAGTTTGTCGTCGGTGATGAGAAGAACATGATGATCCACATAGCCAAATGCTGCTCCCCGGTAAGAGGGGATGAAATCGTAGGGTACATCAGCCGGGGAAGAGGCATCATCGTCCATAGGCAAGACTGCCCGAACCTCAAAAACATGAGTGAAATCGTCGACCGTTCAATTGATGTGGAGTGGGAGACCGTCTCCCCCAAACTTACAAAACGTTTCAGCGTCTCAAGCAAACGCACCTACGACCTGTTCGGGGAGATTGAAGGGACGCTGAGGAAGTTTAAGGGACACCTCATAGAAGGACGTCTGCACGATGACGAGGAAGGGAAACTGATAGGGACCTTTACCATGGAAGTCCAGCATGAGGATGATTTCAAGAAGATCATCAAGAACCTGAAGACCATTCCCTCCATAAACTCGATCAGCGAGATAAAATAACCGCTACTCCCCAAGGACTCTGAGTATCTCCGGCAACAGCTGTTTCTTACGGGACAGCACCCCAGGCAGGCTGAAGGTTTCGTCTGCTTGCTTGGTATAGGCAAGCTTCCTTTCGTAGCCATGCATCGGTGTTATGAGAAGCATGCTCTGCTCCTTCACCACATCGGTTATGAGGAACAACGCCCAGGCCAGGCCATAGGCACGCCTGAGCATCTCAAGCTCCGACAGATACTTCTTCCTGTACTCCTCGAGATCACTCAGTGTCGTCACTTCAACCTGGCCGATACCAAACCTGATGCCGAACTCTTCATACTGTTTGAAATCCGATTCCAGCATCTTTCGTGGATCTTCCTTCGCAAGGGAAGCACCGCTGGCAAACATCGTCTCGCCAAAATCCCTCATATCCGGAATATTCGCCAACTCACAGAGATCTTGCACCGCTGTGTAGTCCTCAAAAGTCGTGGTAGGGCTCTTGAGCATGATGGTATCGCTGACGATACCGCTCAGCATCACTTTGGCCAGGGATTCGGATATGGCAATCTCATTGCGGACAAAAAGGTTGTAGATGATAGTGCAGGTCGATCCCAAGGGTTCACATCGGATGTAGATGGGGTTACGGGTCTTAGCCGCTCCCAAGCGGTGGTGATCAATGATTTCAACAACCTCAGCCTCCTCAATGCCCGGAACACTCTGTTCCGGTTCATTGTGGTCGACCATGATCAGCTTGGTCTTGGGTCTTTCGAGAAAGCACCTTCTGGTAACAAATCCTACCCACTGCTCACCAGCAAATATTGGAAGCCCACGGAACTCACTCTCCGCAAGAATCGCCTTGGCCTCATCAAAGAGAGTATCTCCCTGGATGGCGGGAGGATCATTACGTATGAGCTGGGCGACAGGGATGGTGAGCCGAAGCAACCGAAGCGTCTCTGCCGTGTCTTCCCTGCTGATGAACACCGTGCCATTGAAGGAGGAGAAGTCGACATCGGAGGTGAGCCCATTTTCCAATCCGGTCAGGATGATGGCTGGAATTTGCAGTTCAATTGCTTTTCTGATATGGTCTTCCCTGTCACCGACCACCAAAATTGGCTTCTGCTCATTCAGTGCTTCCATATGCTTGCAGAAGATGGTGTAGCGCATCGCCCCAACAACGATAGGTGCATCAAAGTATGGGGCCCCTCCCCTTTTGATGAATTCGCCCCTGAGCACCTTGGAGAAATTATCGGGAACAAAGTGATAGACAGGACGGCTGCCGCTATTCTCCCGCAAGACAAAACTGCTTACCTCATCTACACTGAGCAGCCCTTTGTACGCCTCCCCTTCAAGAATGGGGATGACAGAACTCTGCTTGGCCTTACCGTAGAAGGATACCAGATTATATACAGGGTCAGTTGCCTGCAGGACAGTAGAGGGTACGGTTGTCACACTAAAGACACGAGAACGGACATCCTTGATGAAGGCAGGAGCCTGAACACCCAGACGTTCGAATTGAGCCTTGGTAGTTTCGTTGAGATTACCACACCTTACGGGGATATAGGTATTGGTCGGATCGAGTTTGGTTTTAAGGTAAGCATAGCTATACGCGGCACAGACACTGTCCATGTCCGGATTGCGATGACCACTAATGAATATTTCAGCCACGGGTAATTTCCTTTGTTTAGGGTATTCTACTGCAGTTGTCAGCTTGAAGCAACTAACCTTTCACGGTAGCCAGAAAAAGGCAAATGCTGTATCCTCCCAAAAGGAGGAGCGTATGGCTAATGTAGTAATTGCCAATGACCACGGGGCTGTGGAATTGGCTGGAATCTTTGTAAAGCATCTTCAGGACAGAGGGTATACCGTCAATCATCTCGGAGTGACAACAAACGACTCTGTTGACTATCCCGATATGGCGAAACTTGCTTGCCAGGAGTACAAGAAGGGCGACTATGAATTTGGTGTTCTCTTGTGCGGGACTGGGATCGGAATCTCCATCAGTGCAAACAAGATAGAGGGAATCCGTTGCGCCCTGCCCCAAAACAGCTTTGCTGCTGAGATGGCACGAAAACATAACAATGTGAACTTCATTGCATTTGGCGGAAGGATCGAATACAGCGAAAGCCCTGTCAAAATGCTCGATGCCTTCATCGACTCCACCTTCGAAGGGGATCGTCACCAGAGGCGCATCGATAAGATCATGGCCTTGGAAAGTCACTGCTAGAGATAGTCGCGATACGTGCCCACCAAATAGAAATCATACTTTACAAGGTCGAACAACACGCTTACCTGTGCGGTATGGAAGTTGTAGGCAAGTGTAACGTTAAAGGCGCGCTCACGTTTCGCAGAAATCGGATTCCCCACTACCAGGGGAGTCAGGCTGAAGAGGATATGGGTAGGCAACAGGTAATCACCCGGAAAGTAGTCTGACACCAGGATGCCGGCTCCAAGAAGGGTGTTTACCCCCAACCCGGCAACTTGCGTTCCCGTAGAGCGTTGCCCGAGCATGGATTTCTGAAGCAGGACAGCAACAGAGGTGTCACCCAAAAGATGTGGCACCAGGGCACTGTTTGCTTGCACATCCAACTCCCAATCATCGCTGATGCCCACAGTCACACCCCAAGCCATCTTAAGTTTGCTCGAATCATACAGAGGCTCACCCCAGTGGGCTGCCGTTCCCAGCGTAAGGCCTAAATCAAAGGTCCCTGCAAAAAGGGATACCTGGAGGACTGACAGGGCGAACAGCGTCATCAACAGTTTTCTCATACCAACCTACTTGAAAATATATGTGTAACGGACCAGGTTTATGCCCCAGTTAGCTACTTTTTTCGCCTCTAAGTCCAAAGCGACATAGAAGGCAAAGAACTCATACCAGAAATCTTTCTGGCTGAGCTTGAAGGGACTGAATCCCACACTCATCAAGTGTGATGAGTCTTGCGTATCATACTGGTACGCGATCGAAAGCGCCGGATCATACGCCACAATATTATTCGCAAAGAAATTGATCGGATGTTTGACAATCCTAAAGAGATCTACAGAGAGACCGAACTCCACATACGGGAAAACCAGCGAACCTGACATGTCCGATCCCATCGAGCCCTTTAGTTGCAGGGAGGGGTTGCCTATAGGCAGGAGCCAAGGCTGGTAGACTAGAGAGAGCTCAACCCCGCTTGAGGATGCGCCCTCATCATGGAGCACACTCTGACCGTACATTCCAAGCCCATAGCCGAAACTCTTGGCTGTAAGCGGAGAGAGTGTCAGCAACAGCAGCAGGACAAATATCACCTTTCGTCTCATCCTACCCTCCTATGATCCCAAAGGCATACCGGGGCCAGTTATCAAGGCGCCGCCAAGCCTCAGCCTGTTCCTCTGTGATTGGCTGCGAATCATCCAGGATGGTGGCAAAGTGCTCCTCCATCTCCTTGGCCAAAGCGGGACTGTCTATCACCAAAGACACCTCATAGGCTAGGGTGAACGAGCGATAGTTCAGGTTGGTCGATCCAACAACCACATATCGGCTATCCACGATCATAAGCTTCTCATGCAGAAGACGTTGGGTCTTGGCGCTCTCATTTTCCAGACGGAGATCGATGTTCATCGTCAAAAGATCCTTTGCCATGAACTCAATTCCCTTTCGGTTTGTGACGCGCGAATCAAAGGGAATAACCATCTGCACATCCACTGCCCTGCTTGCAGTCTGACGAAACACAGATAGCAGGTGCTTGTCGAAGAACGGGAGGAATGGAAGTGCCTTCACACTTACCTCAGCCTCAGCAAGCAGGGATCCGAACATGCCCGCCAGTTTATCCGACAAGGGATGCTGGTCGGCAAACCAGGCTGTAAAATGCTCCTCATCCTTTCTGAAGTCATAATCAACTGAAAAATCTTCCCGACGTACCGTATCCCATGCCTGTTCATTCCACCAAGGGACAAAGCCGTCCAACATCACTTCACAGAGCTCGGGTGAGGAGAACTCATACATCGTGTCGCGTTGAAGATCATCCCCTGCGGTCCCTATTGAGATATAGTTCAGGTTCATTCCTCCAATGGCCAGATGCTTCCCATCAATGATGAGATACTTGCGATGATCGCGTAACAGCATTTTCGGCCCTGCGACAAGCCTGGTCGCAGACATGGGATTGTACTCCAGAAGGTGTACCCCGCTGTCACGAAGGAACTTCAGGGGGATGAGGTGGAAACGTGTCTCGGTCATATCGAATGCGCCTGTGCCATCGACTATGAAGTAGATGCGCACACCATCTTCCGCCTTCTGTGCGATAAGGGAGTACAACTCTTCAAGACACTCGGAACTTGAAGCTAAAAACGAGGATATGATGACATAGTCCTCAGCTTCCCTGATCAGCTCTATCACGCGTTCACGCCAGAGCTGACCATCATAATAGATCGAGGGATAGGTAACCGCTACCTTGGGGATATGGTAGCTCTCCATCTTCTGCTCAAGGGTCAAGGAAGGGTCAACAGACGGACCCTTGACCAGATTTGAAGTTGATGTACATCCCAGCAGCAAAAATATGAGGACTGAAAAGCTACAGGACAAGAGCAATCTTTTCATCAGGACCTCATGGAAGGGAAAATAAAGGGATGGGGAAGCAGCTCTCCAAAGGTGTATACCAGATGAGTTCCCTGGCCTCTCTCCTGTGCTGCAGCAGTATCGAGCAGATGGATCTCGGTTTCAGGATTGCTGAACTCGGCAAGGACTTGCAGGCAGAGGGCACAAGGTGGTGCAGGGGGGGTATCCTCACTGACCACTACCAACAGCTCGACACCCAAGGCCCCTTCATTTGCAATTGCATTGAGGACTGCATTCCTCTCGGCACAGATAGTTGCACCATAGCTTGAGTTCTCCACATTGCAGCCGCTGTAAACCCTGCTGGTGGCCGCACTGAGCAGTGCAGCACCTACCTTATAGTTGGAGTACGGAGTGTAGGCGTTCTTACGCTTGGCGAAGGCTTCCTTGATCGCCAGATCAAGCAGCTGCTTTTTTGTCTGCATGACCCCAGATGCAGGTAGGATCCTGTTGGTTCCATACTGCACCTTGCCATCGTCCGTGCTTATCAAGCTAACCAGCTGTTCGTTGAACATCTCAACGGAGCTAAAGTCTTCAAAGCTATCCAGGGAAGTCACAACAAGGTCAGCACCGGCATCGAAGAGGGAGGTTACCGTAAAGGTGGTGGTGAGCCCGCAGACTGTGCAGCCGGCCTCTTTTCCAGCATGGATGCCATTTATAGCGTCCTCCATCACAAGGCACTCCTCTGTGGGAAGTCCCATTGCAAGGGCTGCCAACTGATAGATATCAGGTGCAGGCTTGTTACGCTTGATCATCGCACCGGTCACCACAAGGTCGAAATCAGATTCCGAGAGCCCGATGCTCTTCAAGTTTATGGCTACTTTGGCAGGGGCTCCGCTGGTCGCCACTGCGACCTTAAGCCCCGCTTTCTTTGCGTTGGCAATAAAGCGATGGACGCCATCAAGAGGTCCCACTTCCATTGCAAAATCTTCGTAAAAAGAAAAAAGCTTCTTCTTTGCCTCTTCGAAATCTATGGTGAGGCCATATTTTTCAGCCACACCACAAAGAAATCTCCGATCGCCCGCGCCGATGAAAGGGGTGAAGTCCTCTTTCTTTACAGAGACGCCAATAGAAGCGAAATATGAGATGGCTGCATGAAGGATAAGAGGTTCGGAATCAATGAGCACCCCGTCCATATCAAAGAGAATTCCCTTAATCATGTAAACTCCTTACTCTTTCACTGTATAGAAAAAAACATCTTCTGACAAGAAATCCATATCATCAGAGGACATAACAGAAGATATGTCTATCCGATTCCAGAATGAAACCAATTCAGTTTGC
>DUPO01000208.1 GCA_012838275.1 Spirochaetales bacterium | reverse complement strand
TATGCGGACCGCCATGACCTAGGGAGAGCACAGGACTGGTCACAGGCTCAACCGCTACGATAAGGGCCTGAGGGTTCCTCTCCTTGAGGTACCGCCCTACTCCGGTGATGGTGCCTCCGGTGCCGACGCCTGAAATGAAGATATCAACATTGTGGCCGCTGTCCTCCCAGATCTCAGGTCCCGTATGCTCATAGTGAGCTTTCACATTGTCCATATTGTCAAATTGCGCGGGAATAAAAGAGTTGGGTATGGTACTTGCAAGCTCTTCGGCCTTTGCGATGGCACCCCGCATACCCGTTGACCCGTCAGTAAGCACAAGCTCGGCTCCTAAGGCAGCTAGAAGCTTACGCCTCTCAATGCTCATGGATTCCGGCATGGTGATGATGATACGATACCCCTTTACTGCAGCGATATAGGCGAGTCCAACCCCTGTATTCCCACTTGTAGGCTCAATTATTACCGAACCATCCTTGAGAAGCCCTGATTTTTCAGCTTCCTCAATCATGGATAAGGCTATACGGTCCTTCACGCTGGATAGCGGGTTAAAACTCTCCATTTTGGCAAGGATGGTTGCATACCCATCGTTTAGTCTGTTGATTTTTACCAGCGGGGTATTTCCAATTTTTTCAGTAATATTCTCATAAATCTTAGCACTCATGCGTTGCTCCTTGTAAGGTTGTCTCTTAATTCACAGTAAATCTATAGACTTAAGGGTAATTGGTTATACACTTGTTGTCAACCCTACAAGCCATCAGATCATATAGGTAAACCACTCTGCCTTGGTAACATCGGCCAGGGTGACCCCTTCAAAGGTATTACGTACCTTTTCATCCAGTTTCTCGAAGAAATGGATACGAATACAACGCTGGATGGCCGTCTCCTCTTTTTGAGGGATCTCAGCAAATGCGATGTTACCCTCAAGAAGGTCAAAGATATCATAAATGAGCATTTGCTCGGGCTTCCTGCTCAGAAGGTATCCCCCCCCGGCTCCCTTCACCGATACAAGATATCCGCCACGGGTGAGCAGCAGTGCAACCTGCTGGAGATACTTCTCGCTCAAATCCTGCCGACCGGCAACCTGTGAAAGGGCTACAGGAAGATCACTGGCGTGTTCTGCGAGGTCCACCAACAACCGAAGTCCGTATCGCCCACGTGTTGATACTTTCAAATTCCACCTCCAGCTTCAGATTCAACCAAGTGGGAAGCCAGGTCCTCAATCAATATCTGATTTGCGTAATTATTGACCGTATCCTGTAACATCGACCATATCTGATGTGCCTTGCATGAATCGCCCTGTTCGCAATCATCACAGGGTGTAGGGGTAAACTCACCCTCACTGGCGGAAAGCACATCCCCACAGGTAATGTCCTTTCTGGAAATGCGATATCCGCCCCGAACCCCTCGTTCAGACTCGACAAGGTTATACTTTTTCAAGGGGATCATAAGCTGTTCGAGATAGCCACTGCTTATGCCGGTGGCTTCACTGATCGAACGGATGCTACAATTTCCTCTGCAGGTAGACAAAAAAACCATTGTCTCCAAGGAATAACGACCTTTAGTAGATAATTTCATATCTAGAAGGTACCAGTACTTGAGCCACTCGTCAAGATTAGTCTTAAAGGCAATTCGTTACTCAAAGCGACATACGCTCCAATTCACACCAAAACCATTGAATTTCCAACAGGATATCTTTCATAGTAATTGCTGTCTCTGAAATACCGGACTTATCCGACTGGAATTTGTCGTAGAAGCCAGATGAAAAACATGGTACAATCGATTCAACACTTTACAAGGCAGAATCCAACTCATGAACAGTCCAGATACACCCCATTCCGCAGATCCAACAATGCAAGGGCGCAAGCGATGATGAGCATCATACCCTACTTGGTATTCCTCCATCTTGCAGGAGGGGTTGGGGGGTTGCTGGCAAGGCGAATGCGCATCCCTGCAGGAGCCCTTATAGGTTCGCTTCTGGCGGCTATGGTCTTCAATGCCATCTACCCGGTCATCCCCATCTATCCAAAGGACCTGCGCCTGGGAATCCAGATACTTTCGGGCATGGTAATAGGGACACAATTCACCCAAGACGACATCAAGACCCTCAAGACGATGGTGCTTCCCGTCATTATCCTGGTTGTAATGATCCTTAGTATCAACGTGGGGTTTGCTTACCTGATGAGCAGGTACACAGCCCTCTCATTCATGACATCATTTTTCGCCTGTGCCCCTGGAGGAGTATCAGACCTTGCCCTGGTGGCTGCGGATTTTGGAGCTTCTATGGAGCATGTCGCTCTTCTGCAGCTCTTCAGGCTGATATCTGTCATCATCATCTTCCCTCCCATGATGCGAAAGATGGTACCTCCCTCCGATAAGGTCCTCAAAACCGAGATAATGAGAGAAGAAAAAGATAAACCGAGAGCCCTGAACTACCTCATCTCTTTGGGCGTCGCCTTCACAGGTGGAGTCGTGTTCGTGATGTCAGGTATTCCCGCAGGAGCTATCCTGGGTTCCATATTTGCAATTGCACTGCTTAACCTGGCTACGGACAAAGCCGTCTACCCGGCTCCTCTCAAGCCGTTGGTTCAGATTTTTGCAGGGTGTTACATTGGCAGCAAGGTGACCTTCCAGACCTTGATGCAGGGGAAACTCCTCCTGCTGCCCGCACTGATCCTGCTTATTGAGCTGTTCGTCATGGCTTTTCTCACAGCCTTCGTGCTGTACAAGGTCTGTCACCTCAACTGGAGCACAGCCATCTTCTCCGCAACGCCGGGAGGCATCACTGAGATGGGCCTCATCAGCGAGGAGATGGGTCTGGAGACCCCCAAGATAGTGCTGATGCATACCTTCAGGATACTTGCTGTCTTGGGAGTGCTTCCCCTCATAGCCCAGTATCTGGGCTGAGGGGAATTAAGGGCTATATTGAATTGTAGAGATTGGATGTGGGGAACTTGGGATCACTGGTCACATTGAGCACCAGTTTCCGAAGGCCCGAAGAGTCTCCTGATGATGGGATGTGGGTCATGTGCACCTCACAGCCATGCAGAAGCGGAAGCTCCGCTGCGGCCTTTCTTGCATCGGAGCTTATGGCACAGCTCATCGCCAGGCATATAAGCACTTCATCGAGGTTGAGGCTGACCCCCTTGCCCTTGAGCACATCGCGCTTCATCTCTGTTACCGACTGCATGATGGCCGGTGAAATAAGATCTATTTCATGATCTATGTTTGCCATAACCTTCACTGCATTGAGAATCAGGGCGGAGGAAGCGTGCATCAGAGGCGAGTTGCACCCGGTTACGATCCTTCCGTCGGGAAGGAGAATCGCGGCCGCACAGACTATGCCGTTGAGACCCTTATTTCGCTTGATTCCCTCTACCAGAGCAGCTTCGGCGGCAGGTACCACCGACCGGTCTTCAAACGTAAGCTTTGCAGCGGCCATAATTGACCGGCTACGTTCGACAGTCTCCTTGGTTCCGATTCCCTGGACATACTCACAAGCTGCCCGATAGTAGCGCCTTATGATCTCCTGCTGGCCTGCCTTGCGGACAACCCCATCATCGATGATACCAAAGCCACATCGATTCACTCCCATGTCAGTGGGACTCTTATAGATGCACTCCTCGCCTGTGATCTTCTGCAGTATGCGCCTGAGCAGGGAGTATGCCTCAAGATCCCGGGAATAGTTCACAGTAATCTTGTTATACGCACTCAAATGGAAATGGTCGATGAGTATCTTGTCCCCGATGTCGGCTGTAGCACTCTCATACGCTATGTTGACCGGATGGTCGATAGGAAGGTTCCAGATGGGGAAGGTCTCAAACTTGGAATAGCCACTTTTCCTTCCTGCCTTGTGGTCATGATACATCTGCGACAGGCAGGTGCCGAGTTTGCCCGAACCAGGGCCTGGAGCAGTAACGATGACAACAGGACGCTCTGTAGGGATGTAGGGATTGGAGCCGTAGCCCTCATCACTGACGATCAGGTCCACATTATTAGGGTAACCAGGCGTTACACGATGAGTATAAACACTCAGCCCTCGCTGTTGAAGCAGGTTTTTGAACTGGATGGCCCCTGGCTCTTCATCAAAGCGGGTGATTACCACTCGCGTTACCTTCAGGCCCCACTTTGCAAAGTCATCGATCATTTTAAACACATCGGTATCGTACGTGATGCCAAAATCACTGCGCATTTTGCGCCGTTCGATATCGCCGGCGTGAATACAGATTATAACGTCTATCTGATCTTTTAGGGATTGGAAGACTCGCATCTTCACATTGGGATCAAAGCCTGGCAGGACGCGCGCGGCATGGTAGTCGAACAACAACTTGCCACCGCATTCAAGGTAGAGTTTGCCGGCATTCTGCTTCACCCGTTCCAGGATGTAATGCCTCTGCTCCTTCAAGTACTTCTCGTTATCGAATCCAATGGTGCCCAAAGTACGGTCTCCTTAATAATATATCTGTTTGCCTATCTTCTTTGCTGTCTCTGCATCAAAGATCTTAGCTATGATCGCCAAGGAAAAATCCACAGCGCTGCCAGCAGCCTGTGCCGTGATGATAGGACCGTCCGTTATGACCTTCTCGCACTCAAGGACCAACCCTTCGAATTCACTGCCGGGAAAGCCTGTAACACGTCTTCCATCCAGCAGGCCGGTCTTTCCCAATACCACTGCAGGCGCTGCGCATATGGCTGCCACCACGCCCTTATGGCTTGTCTTGACCGCGAGTTCCAAAACTTCAAAAGAGGATGCCAGGTTCTCAGATCCCTCACCTCCGCCCGGCAGGACCAGGGCGTCATACTCCTCAGTGCAATCGCTGAGAAGCTTGTCACACACCACCCCTATGCCATGGGCACCATGGACGGTCAAGCCCCCGAGAGCGGCAACTGTAACCTTTGCACCACTTCTTCTGAGCAAGTCGATTGGAGTGATCGCCTCAATTTCCTCAAAACCTTCTGCCAAGATAACCAACACTGACGGAACCATATGAACCTCCTACAGGGGAAGGACGTTGCCTTCCTCAAGACGAGCCTTGCGAAGCAATTCACAAGCATGTACCAATATTCGTTCGGTCTCATCCCATCCGATGCATGCATCGGTCACTGAGACACCATACTCCAGTTTGGAAAGATCGGAAGGGATATCCTGTGATCCGCTGTAAAGATTGCTCTCCAGCATGAAACCCCGAATCGACGTCTCACCCCAGCTTACCTGGTCCACTATCGAGCGGAGCACACGCTTCTGGCGATCAAAGAGCTTACGGGAGTTGGCATGGCTGCAATCGACTATGATGGCAGGATTGAGATTGTTGCTTTCCATCATGGTCCGAGCCGATTCAACATCATCCTCATAGTAGTTGGGGCTCTGTTCGCCTCCACGCAGGATAAGGTGACAACAATCGTTTCCTGTTGTCCTGAAGATTGTACTTGCACCCAGATAGTCCATACCGATGAATGAAGCGGGACTGTATGCACACTTGATAGCGTTGATCGCATTGAGCAAATCGCCGCTGGTACTGTTCTTGAACCCCACTGCGACACTGAGACCACTTGCAAGATTGCGGTGGATCTGGCTTTCAGTTGTCCTTGCTCCGATGGAAGACCAGCTCATCAGCTCATCAATATACTGTGGGATGATGGGGTCGAGCACCTCACAACCCACCGGCAAGCCAATGGCGTTTATATCGTACAGCAGTGACCGGGCTAAGGAAATGCCTTCCTCGATCTGATAGGAGCCGTCCATCCTCGGGTCGAGGATAAGTCCCTTCCAACCCAGGACAGTCCGGGGCTTCTCAAAGTATGCACGCATGACGATGAACATCTCAGAACTCACCTCTTTGGCAAGAACCTTAAGCTTTTTTGCATATTCGAGAGCAGCCTTCCGGTCATGCAGAGAACAGGGACCTACGATTGCCAGCAACCGATGGTCCCTCCCTTGTATGATGTCATTGACTGTCTGACGGCTTTGGGCGATAAACGAAGCCATAGCTTCGTCAACCGGGAATCTCTTGGCAAGCTCACTGGGAGTTGCAAGCGACTCAGTCATCTTGATTCGTATGTCTACATTAGCCATTAATAACCCTTTGTTTGAGGTATACCATACCCGAGCCTAGAGGCTCAACCCTATTTTTTCTCTTTCGATCCGTCGTTGTCGGAAATTCTCGAATAGAGGAATCGTTTGATCTTCTGAGTGGGTGTCCTCTGGAACGGCTCTTCATGCAACTCGGCGGTGCTTATGCGGCTGAAGGCACTGAGTTCCTTGTTGACATCCTCACGAATCTTTGCCACATAGTTCATGGCCTCCGTTTTCGCATCATTGACATTCAGAGCCATCTTCTTGGCAAAGGAATCAATGTCGATCTTGATCAGGGCTATCAACCCTCCATCCTCAGGGACTACCAGGGACTCTGAAACAAAGTTCAGATTATTTATCACCGCCTCAATGTGCTCAGGGTAGATATTCTCACCCCCTGCTCCGAGGATCATGGTCTTGGTCCTTCCCTTGATCGCCAGCCGGCCTTGCTTGTCAAAGTAACCCAGGTCCCCAGTGCGGAAATACCCATCCTCAGTGAAGACCTCTTCATTGAGTTTGGGATTCTCGTAATACCCTTTCATGACGTTAGGCCCCCTGACGAGTATCTCTCCCACTCCGGTCTCGGGATCCTTGTCCTCAAGAATCACTTCCACATGTTCTACCAATTTCCCTATCATGCCCACATAGTGTTTCGTCGGCAGTCCGCCTGCTACGAGGGGGGATGTCTCAGTCAGACCATACCCGATGGAGTAAGGGAAGTTCGCATCAGCGAGGAACTGCTCGACCTCACGGTCAAGGGGGGCTCCTCCGATACCGAAGAACTTCAGCTTACCGCCGAAGGTGACCTTGAGCTTTCGGCCGATAATCCTTGAGATGATCCGTTTGGTGGGTCCGAACTTCAGCCAAGGCTTGAGCTTTTCATTGTCACGCATCACAGGAAGCACCGAACTGCGATAGATTTTTTCCATCAGGAGAGGGACACTCATCAGAAGCCTGGGTCTGACCGTCTTGAGTGCAGGAAGAAGCACACTCGCAGCTGGAGGCTTGCCAAGATAGGTAATCTCAGTCCCACACATCAGCTCCAGTATCTGACCCGTAGTAAATTCATATACGTGTGCGATCGGCAGGATCGAAAGGACATGGTCACCAGGATTAAGTTTCACATAGACGTCAGTGGAGACGTCAGCATTCCAGACCAAGTTCTTATGGGTAAGCATGACACCCTTGCTACTGCCTGTGGTACCACTTGTATATATCAAGGAGGCAAGATCCTCTTCCCCTGCCTTGCTTGTCGCCCTCAGGTCCTGGGCCTTCTTGTCCAGCTTCCGCCGGGTTATGTCCCGCCCCGGGGCCGAGGCAAACTGCTCCTTATCCTCAAGGTTGCTGCTGATGGGGTCTGGAATGTGGAACAGGTCTTCCATCCTCACGAGGAAAGAGGGCTCGTTCTCAATGAAGGGAATCACCTTCTCAAAATTCTTGACATT
>DUPO01000207.1 GCA_012838275.1 Spirochaetales bacterium | reverse complement strand
GGAGAGTGAGAAACGCCTCTTTGATACGTTGCGTCTTTTCAAGGGAAAGACAACCATCCTCATAGTTACCCACGATATGAGTACGGTCTCCTCCCTTACCGATCGTGTCTTCTGCATTGGCTCTCAAAAGCCAGGACAGAAAGGGCGCACCGTTGTCCAGCACACCTTGGAGCCTGCACCTTCAGATCTGTATGGGGTGGAGTCTTTGCGAGTCCTGCATGATGTTGAGCTGCCTGCTGATTACTGCCACTTTGATGGAGGAGTAAACAATGGATAATCTCCTAGGTTTCTTCTCTGCCCTTATGAACCCTGCCTTCCCCTTTGTCCGCAATGCCCTCTTTGCCGGCCTCCTGTCCTCCATCCTGTTTGGGGTTATAGGGGCGGTAGTTACCGTCAAAAGGATCGCAGGCCTTGCAGGGGCTATTTCCCACGCTGTGTTGGGAGGTATCGGTATCGCACTCTACCTGTCGGCGACAGGAAAGGTGGCCGGTATCACTCCCATGATGGGTGCCATTGTATTTGCTATCCTAGCAGCGGCTATCATCGGGGTCGTATCGCTGAAGGCGAAGCAACGTGAGGATACGGTAATACAGGCTATCTGGGCCATTGGAATGAGCATAGGTGTCCTCTTCATGGCAAAGACTCCCGGCTATACGGACCCTTCCTCCTACCTGTTTGGAAACATCCTGCTTATCTCAACAAAGGACCTGGTCCTGCTCGCTATCTTAGATGTGGTGGTAATTCTTCTTGCCTGGCGCTTCTATCCTCAGATCGAAGCGACCTCCTTTGATGAGGAGTTTGCCCAAGTGCGGGGTATTCCTACCCAGAGGGTATTCCTTCTGATGCTCACTATCACAGCTGTTGCTGTAGTCTTGCTCCAGACATTTGTAGGTATTGTGATGGTCATTGCTATGCTGACCCTCCCTGCAGGGACAGCAGGATACTGGGCTAAGAATCTGGCTTCCATGATGGCCCTGGGTACGCTGTTTTCAGCACTGTTTTCCTTTGGGGGGCTGGCAGCCGGCTGGATACTTGACGTTCCTGTCGGAGCGATGGTGGTAGTTATTGCCGGAGGGGTCTTTCTGGGAACAGCTCTTACAAGGATGCTGGTTACGTACAGCAGAAGGAGGACCCTGCACCATGACAAAGGCTAGGAAAGCCATCCTCAGGGCTTTGGAGAATACCACTGAACCCACCTCCGTCACCGAGCTGGCAAAACAGCTCAGTGATTTCTGTGACCCTGCTACGGTATATAGGAATCTGCACTATCTGGAGAAGAACAGTCTGGCGACCTCATTTGTCCTGCACTGTAGCGAGCATGGAACCGAGCGCTACTACTCTGCCAAGGCGGGTAAAGGACACCATCACTGGTTTCACTGTGAGAGTTGCCATAGGTTCATTGATTTGGGGGGGTGTTTTTATACAGAACAGATGCGTCAATTCGAATCCGAGCATGGATTCACCATACATGACCACACCTTCTATCTCACCGGTGTCTGTCAAAGCTGCAAAGAGGAGCTAGGGCTTTGACTCCTTCTGTAACAGTGAGAAGAGCAGCACTCTGTTGGAGACCCCAAGTTTTGCATAGATATTCTTGATATGGGTCTTTACCGTGTTCGGGGAGATGAAAAGCTTCTCTGCGATCTCGCGGTTGCTCAGACCTTGTATCAGATGTGCTATGATCTCCTGCTCCCGAGCTGATACATCATGCTCTTCAAGGAACTCGGTCTGCAGTGAGACTGAGGTCTTATTGATCGCTTCATAGGTAAGGAAATATCTTCTGCTGATAAAATAGTAGAGGTACATGGCAAAAGCTGAAAAACTGAGATAGGTGAATTTGAAGGCATGGTTCCAGAAGAAGATCAGGTCCAGGGGGAAAAGCACCAACAAGGGGATGAAGGTGGCGCTGATGCCGGTAAGTAGCCTCTCTTGTTCCCATCCATGTGCCTGTTTTCGATAGATAAGTGAGATGAAGCCATGAATGACCATAAATACGCTACCACTGAAAAGGTGATACGAGAAGGTAAGGTTCATTGCATAGATCCAGTCCCCATCACTTTTCCCTATGATGATCAGCAAACTGAGGATAAGGAAGGCAAGGATCAAAAAGCCTAGGATAGTTTTTCCCAAGCTCTTATCCTTCTCCCCTGCAGGAAGAAGCGCTATGAGATAGCGGCTCATGGTAAAGAGCATAAAGGTTGTGAGGAAGATCGAAACCAGTGTTGCCGTGAGACAGAAATACCGATAGATATCACCTGTAAGCAGTTCTGGGGGGTAGACTCGGGGAACGTAAGCAAAGAGCATGGTCAGAAACATCTGAAGACATAGGGGGACTAATATAGCCAAAAACCCCTTGGTATAACTATCTTTTGCACGGAAGTGCAAGAGAACGCAGAGACACGTAATGGAAAATACGAGTGCAGTAGTAAGAAAAAGCAGAATGTCTCCAATGATGAACACTATCTGATCCCCCTGAGGAGGATTCTACCACACTCGTCCTTTCTAGAACAGGCGTTAGAAGAAGTGAGTTATCCCAATCGTCATATAATCATTATCCTTCCACGTCTCGAAAATGCCTCCCTTGGTCCCTCCGTAGACAACAGCCTTACACTCAAGCTTCAGGTCATCACTTACCTGCCAGCTAACTGAAGGCAATAGGGCAAAGCCCTCTGACTCAATCTGGTAGGTTGCACCAAGGCGCACGTTCACCCGCTCACGAAAGAGGGGCATCTCCATAGC
>DUPO01000026.1 GCA_012838275.1 Spirochaetales bacterium | reverse complement strand
TCCCCAATAATCTTAATCAAAGCCCTCTTCTGCCTTTTCCCATCAAGTTCATAGTAGAAGATCTGCTCCCAGGGACCGAAGTCCAGCTTGCCATCAGTAATAGCACACATGACCTCTCTACCCATGATGGTTCTCTTCAGGTGCGCATCAGCATTGTCTTCATAGCCATTGTGCTTGTATTGGGAGTAAGGCTTCTCTGGTGCCAGCTTTTCTAACCAGACTTCATAGTCCTGATGCAGGCCTGATTCATCATCGTTGATAAATACGCTTGCGGTGATGTGCATCGCATTTATCAAGACCAGGCCTTCCTTAATCCCGCTGTCGTGTACTGCCCTCTGCACTTCGTCAGTTATGTTTACCAGGCCCCTGCGCTTGGGAATGTTGAAGAAAAGTTCTTTTCTGTATGTTTTCATAGTCGCTCCTCCTCTTGTAAGGATAGGGAAACTATGCCTCTGGGTCAAACCAAAGGGTATTTTGTCTTTTTCTTGCAGTCATATATATGGCAATAATGAAATAATATACCTTCAATCATATCAATTTTGGTCCGTTAGACTTTGTTCGAAAGAAATACAAGAAAATATTTGCGTTGATATACAAACTACCTTAGAATGTAGTAGACCGGCCTTAGAAGATGAACAACAACCCTTTTTAGGATTATCAATATATTGGGTTCTAGTCAATCGTTTTTTTCAAGGAGGTCTCTTGTGTATGAACTCTTTGACACTATCATAGCGACCTACAAAGGCAAGCCTGGAGCACTTCTCTCTGTTCTTGAAGAGGTGCAGCGAAACACAGAACATACCTACCTCAACGAACAAGCTCTCCTGTATATAGCGGAGAAGATGCAAGTCCCACTTTCACAGGTCTACTCTGTGGCAACATTCTACTCCTTCTTTAATCTAAAGCCTCAAGGTGAACACACTATTACCGTCTGTCGGGGAACCGCATGCCACACAAGAGGATCAAAACCGCTGCTTGATGATGTGATGGCAATGCTGGGTCTGATCGAGACAGAAGAAGGCGAGGACGAATCATCCTATACAACTGAGGACATGCGCTTTACCGTGCGCACCGTAGCCTGCTTCGGCCAGTGTGCATTAGCTCCGGTGTTAGCGGTCGATGAGGTGATCTATAGCAAGATGACAGCAGACAAGCTAGCTACGCTTCTGAAGCAGCTTATGGCAAAGAAGGTGAAAGCATGAAACAACTATTACAAGAACTCAAAGCTAAAGGTGAGCGCCTTCTCAGGCCAGGATGCGTAGATATAGCGGTAGGAGTGGGAACGTGCGGACTTGGTAACGGCGCTGGAGAACTTCTTGAAGCAATCCGTGCTCATGTATCCTCCAATAGGCTGACAATGCAGGTACGAGGTGTTGGGTGTTTTGGCTTTTGCGCCAATGAACCGTTGGTGAATGTATATATACCAGATATGCCTCTGCTCATACTGGACAAGGTGACCATCGATGATATCCCCTGGATCTTCTCCTCCATTGAGAAGCGATCCTTTCCCCCTGATCGCGTCCTCTGCAAGATAACAGAGTGGGACCATCTGGGGTCTAGCTTTTCCTATGGGCATGGGTTTGAAGATATCCCCGAATGGAATGAAATCGATTATTTCAAGGCACAGAAGAAGATTGTTTTGCGACATGCAGGTCTCATAGACCCCACATCCTTGGAGGAGTACCTCGCAGTTGGAGGCTACTCTGCCTTTTTCAAGGCTGTCTGGGAGATGGATAGGGAAGAGGTCTTGGCAGAGGTTAAGAATTCCAAGCTTCGCGGCCGGGGCGGGGCTGGATTCCCCACCGGTTTGAAATGGGAGCTGATGAACAAGAATGAAGCGGATAAGAAGTTCCTGATATGTAATGCTGATGAAGGCGACCCTGGGGCATATATGAATCGTAACGAGTTGGAGAGCGACCCCCATATGCTCATAGAGGGGATGCTTATCGGCTCTTATGCGATGCGTACTTCCCTCGGGATCGTCTATGTTCGTGCGGAGTATCCCTTGGCGGTTGAGCGCCTTAAGCTTGCTGTCCAGCAGGCAAGGGAGGTTGGGTTGCTCGGTAAAGAGATACCCAACACCCTCTTCAGCTTTGACATAGAGATAGTGGAGGGCGCCGGAGCCTTTGTCTGCGGAGAGGAGACTGCTCTTATTGCGTCTGTGGAAGGGAGGGCCGGAAGACCCGCGATGAAGCCCCCGTTCCCTGCACAAAAAGGATATCTGGGCTACCCTACAACCATCAACAACCTGGAGACCTGGTGCAATATCCCTGTCATCATCGGCATGGGAAGCTCCTGGTTCAGAAAGACAGGTACCGCTGAAAGCCCTGGGACCAAGGTGTTCTCCTTGGTTGGGAAGGTGAAGAATACAGGCCTGGTAGAACTGCCCCTAGGGGAGAAGCTCACCACACTCATCTATGAGATAGGCGGAGGTTCATCCTCGGCCAACAAGAAAATTAAGGCAGTGCAGTCAGGAGGACCTTCTGGTGGTTGTATCCCTGCCTCCAAGTTCGATACCCCCATCGACTATGAGACCCTCTCCACCATGGGCGCCATCATGGGATCGGGAGGGATGGTCGTCATGGACCAGGATAACTGCATGGTTGATGTCGCCAGATATTTCATTGAGTTTACCCACAAGGAGTCCTGTGGCAAGTGCGTCCCCTGTAGGGAGGGCCTTGCCCAGGAGTTGGCCTTGCTCAATGGCATAGTCCAAGGAAGGGGACAGGAGAAGGACCTTCTTTTGATGAAGGAGCTTGGTCTCAACATCTGTGACACTGCAGTATGCGGTCTTGGGCAGAGTGCACCCAACCCTGTACTGACAACCCTAACCTATTTCAAGGAGGAGTACGAAGACCATATTCTTCGCCATCACTGCTCAAGCGGGACGTGTGAGGACCTCATCACCGCACTTTGCTCCAACTCCTGTCCCATGCACATGGATATTCCTGCCTACATCCAGCTGTTGAAGGAGAACCGCCTGGAGGAGGCCTTTGCCTCGACGCTGCAGGACAATCCACTACCTGGCACCATAGGTAGGATCTGTCACTTCCACTGCCAGATGAGATGCAGACGTGAAAGCTTGGATCAAGCGGTACATCAGGGTGAGATCCATCGCTATCTTGCTGATACCATATACAAGATGGGGCGAGAGAGGGCAATCTATCAGAAGCTTATCGATACAAAGGCACCTTCCACAGGAAAGTCCATTGCCATAGTAGGAGCAGGCCCTGCTGGTCTGACTGCAGCTTTCTATCTGGTCAGGCTTGGACATGAGGTGACCGTCTATGAAGCCCAAAAGAAAGCTGGAGGCGTGTTGCGGTACGGTATTCCCTCGTACCGGCTTCCTAAGGAGGTATTGGATAAGGAACTCGAGATATTCACCATGCTGGGCATCAAATTTGTCTTCAATGTTGAGCTGGGAGACCAACTGAGCATGCATGCCTTGCAGAATGAGTTTTCAGCGGTAATCCTTGCCATAGGTTCCTACAGCCATATGGAGCTGCAGATCCCGGGTATCGAGCTTTCTGGAGTGTTGCAGGGAACTACCCTGCTTGAACAACTGGAAAAAGACGAGCCGGTTGTGATCGGCAACCGCGTCGTCATCATAGGCGGCGGAAATGTGGCCATCGACACTGCCCGGACCCTCTGGCGAAGAGGGTGCTCTGTCACCGTAGCTTACCGCCGTGCCAAGGAAGACCTGCCAGCGAACACGAGTGAGATAGAGGAGGCTTTTGCAGAAGGAATCAAATTCTCCTTTATGAGCGCACCGGTCCAAGTCATAGGAAACGATACAGGTGAGGTTGAAGCCTTTGAGGTCATGGAGATGGAAGGCGGTCCGTACGACCTTTCCGGCAGAAGAAAGAGCCTTTCCACCGGCAAGATCCGTCGAATCCCCTGTGACACGGTCATCGTTGCAATAGGGGAGCAGGTCGATGATGGCCTGCTCACCCGTGAGGGACTTGCTACTACGGAGGTGGGTAATGCCTCCATAGGACGGTACTCTTTCAAGACCAATCTGCAAGGGGTCTATGCCATCGGTGATGTTGTTACCGGACCCTCCACCGCTGCAGAGGCTATGGGGTATGCCAAGGATGCCGCTTCCGTCATTGATTATGACCTTACCGGTACCAGACGGTTTGCCTCCTTGTTTGAGAAGTTTTCTTACGACAATGAGATACCCACTGAGATAGATACTATACAGCCTGTCGCACCGAGACATCTGAAGATCACGGAACGCAAGGGGAACTTTGCCGAGGTGAATAGGGGGTATCTGGGAGAACAGGCACGCCAGGAGGCTTCACGATGCATGCGTTGTGATATCCGCAACACTGAAAGAGAGGAGGTTGCACATGGCTAACGAGATGATAACACTCTGCATAGACTCTCAAGAAGTTACTGTAGTGAAGGGAACCACAATCTTGGATGCCTGTCTGCAGGTCGGCATCAAGATCCCAACGCTCTGCCATCTTGAGGATATCTCCTCCCACGGCTCGTGTGGCATCTGTGTGGTGGAGGTGAAAAACTCCAAGCGCCTGGTACGCTCCTGCATAACGTCAGCTCTGCCAGGGATGGAGGTCTCTACCAACAATGAGCGGATACGCGCATCAAGGAAGCTCAATCTGGAGCTGGTGCTCGCTAATCACCCCTTGGAGTGCCTCACCTGTGAACGGAATACCAACTGCGAACTGCAAAGCCTGGCACAACAGCTTGGTGTCAGGGAGAGCAGGTTCCAACGGACAAAGAGAAACCTGATCCCCTTGGACTACAGCTCCTCTTCCTTGGTTCGTGACCCCAACAAGTGTATCCTCTGCAACCGGTGTGTGGAGGTCTGCTCCCAAGTTCAAGGGGTGCATGCCATCGACATCATCGGACGAGGCTTACGCAGCAAGGTCTCCACCTTCATGGATAAGGGTCTGGGCAGCTCGGTGTGCACCAACTGCGGACAGTGTGCCCTAGTCTGTCCTACCGGAGCAATAACTGAGAGATCCCATATAGAGGAGGTCTTCTCAGATATTGCTAATCCCAACCTCACTACCATTGTGCAGACAGCCCCTGCCATCCGTGTCGGTATTGGAGAGGCGATGGGAATGCCTTGGGGTGCTCTGGTGACCGGCCAGATGGTAGCGGGCCTGCGAAGACTTGGCTTTTCCAAGGTGTTTGACACACAGTTTGCTGCGGACCTCACCATCATGGAGGAGGGCCACGAATTGATTAGCCGTATCCAGAAGAAAGGTGTCTTGCCCATGATAACCTCCTGCTCGCCGGGATGGATCAAATATATTGAGCACTTCTACCCTGAGCAGTTGGATCATCTTTCCACCTGCAAGTCTCCCCAGCAGATGTTCGGCGCCATCGCCAAGACCTATTATGCCCAACAGGCTGGTCTCGATCCAAGGAATATCCGTGTCGTTTCCATCATGCCCTGCACCGCCAAGAAGTTTGAGGCGGGAAGGAGCGAGATGGATGGGGCCTTTGAATTCTGGAAAGAAGAGATGGCCCTCTCTGAAGGCGAACGTTTCGCTGACGTGGATTACGCCCTGACCACTCGTGAGCTTGCATCAATGTTCAAACGGGTAGGCATCCAGTTCGCCTCGCTACCAGAAGAAGAGTTTGACAGCCCCTTAGGCATGTCCACAGGAGCTGCCGTCATCTTCGGAGCAACAGGAGGGGTAATGGAAGCAGCCCTTCGTACCGCGTACGAGGTGCTTACCAAAAAGAGCCTCCCTTCTATAGATTTCACCGATTTACGGGGTATGGATGGGATTAAGGAGGCCACTGTAGACATCAACGGGACAGCCTTACGGGTTGCTGTAGCTAATACCTTAGGTAACGCTCGCACCCTCATGGAACAGATACAAGAAGGTACATCCCCGTATGCCTTCATTGAGGTCATGGCATGCCCTGGAGGGTGCCTGGGTGGAGGGGGGCAACCCATACCCACCAATGAGGCAATACGTAAGAAGCGAGCAGCTTCCATCTATCAGGAGGATAGGAATTTCGAAGTGAGAAAATCTCACGAAAACAGTGAGATTCAAGCCCTGTACAAGGATTTCCTCATCGAACCGTTGGGTGAAAAATCCCATCATCTGTTGCATACCACCTATACCAAACGGGGGCAGTACGCCTTGTTTGATAGCTTTTAAAACGAGTTCAGAGACATTGTACGTACCTCATAGCATATCGTTCAGTAGGCCTATTCCACTAGGTCTACTGTACGATATGAGCCATGATGTGTTTGAGAAGGATTTTGGCTAGTATGCCTACCGGCGTTTTTTGGTAAATTCTGCATACGGTGACCATATATGGAATCAGTATAGGTCCGCATATATATTTTGAATTTTATCGTATTCCAAAGGGAAGGATGCTAGTATTTGACTGGGGACGTTAGTCACCCTTGGAAAAAGGGAGTCGCTCCTTGTCGAATTGGTCCCCATCCTGTTGAAGGGACATATGACCGGTAAGGTTTGTATGTCGTTGCTCATAGGATGGGCATGTAGTGGATCCAAATATTGACGAAAAGAACCTAAGATACGTCAGAGTGTAGGAGATACAATGAAGAAAAATTCCCTAGCGAGAGGTTGGATAGTCCTTACTCTAGTTGTCACCCTCATAGCGATAGGGACGGTGGGGTATATGGTTCTCACCAACTCATCATTTGTCGACGGGCTCTACATGACCATTATAACCATATCGACTGTTGGCAACCGCGAGATTGTCAACTTGTCACCTGCAGGGGAGATATTCACTATCTTCATCATTCTTGGCGGAATAGGGATTGTCTCCTTCTCATTGTTGGAAGCGGTATCGTTTCTTATCGATGGTGGGGTGAAGCGGATTATTAGGAGAAGAGCCATGGAGAAACAGATTGCCATGATGGCTGACCATATCATTGTATGCGGTGCCGGCCAGACAGGTTCCAGTGTCATCGAACAGTTTGCCCTTTCTAAAACACAATTTATTGTAGTCGAACACCTTGAATCACGGGCATTGGAGCTTGAGGAGGAGGGGGTTGCGGGAATTTGTGGAGATGCGACTAACGAGGATGTGCTTATCCAAGCCGGAATCACGCAAGCCAAGGGTTTGGTGAGTTGTCTTGAAAACGACGCACAGAATGTCTATACGATCCTAACTGCACGGGGATTGAACCCCAAGCTCTACATTGTAGCCCGGTCGATCGAGAAAGGCTCTGCACAAAAGCTGAAACGCGCCGGGGCTGACAAGACCATTTCTCCCAATGAGATTGGTGGGATAAGGATGGCGTATCTCATGCTCAAGCCCCATGTCGTTTCCTTCTTGGATATCGTCACTCGTTTTGATGATGAATTGCTGGAGCTTGGAGAAGTCACTGTAGAGACTGCCTCCGAGATTTCTGATCTCATGATCAGGGAAGCCGGCATTCCCCAACGTACAGGGCTGATAATCATAGCCATCAGAAATCCAGGACAGAAGTTACGATTCAATCCGGGCCCAGACGAACGGCTTCCTCCTGGGATCAGCATGTTGGTGCTCGGAAAGCCTGACAAGATAGAGTTACTCAGAGCCATTGCCTCCAGCAAAGCATAAGGATACTGCCACAATGCCAAAAGAGGGACCGTTGCATTTCCTGCAACGGTCCCTCTGTAGTAAGCTATTTTAGAAAGCTGCTTAAGCCTTGTAGACACCTGGCTTGATCTCATTGCCGAACTTGGCCTTGGCCTTTTCGATCTTGGCAATCTGCTTATCCCATTTCTCAAAGATGAATGCAGGTGCGTGAGCATCCATCTTCTTGAAGTAAGCCTTGGATCTCTCAAGCTTCTCGATCCACTTGGTACAGCGGAAAGTAAACTGGTAGGTGTACTCAGCCTCTGTATAGTCATAGTCGAGGTGTTTCTTGAACAGAACCTTCAGATCCTTGAACAGAGGAATCTTGCCATTGGGAGTATCAAAAGCTTCATATTCGTTATGGATACGGCCTTCTGCCCAGTGCAACCAAACCTTCTTGGCCAGCTTGTCGTTACAGAACTTGCCATTCTCATCCCTGAGGAAGTAGTTGGTTGAGAAAACCTTGGGAATCTGCTTCATGCCCTTAACAAAATCAATGTTATTTTTGGTGTATTCGCCAAGAGGGTAGGAGACAAAGTCCATGTTTGCCATCGGGCTTGGGTTACGCACGCCCTCTTTACCGAGGGTAGCACTGGTGGTCTCACTCTCCAGGGTACAAGCCTTTATGAGGATACCATCTTCCCACGTGGCTGACTCTTCAACAGGGACACTGGTGTCACTGTCACGTCCGCCGTAAAGGATGCCTTCAACCACAACACCATCTTTTGCATCAAAACCCTTCTTGTCGAAGTTTTCGAGATAGTCCAGGCGCATGGTATAACGGGCGTTTCCGTGTGCTACAGGAATTTCATTCCCATTCGCATCCTTCTTGCCTTCATACCAGTCCTTACCGCTGTGGTTATCACCCTTCTTGGGGGTATCAAGACCTGAACCAAGCCAGTACGGGTTGTTGTCGGGTCCTCTGAGTACGTTGGAGTAAATAATTTCCTGCTCGATCATCAGGTTGTCGAAGATGACGGGATCGTCTTCAGCATTGACATCCTTGATGATACCGAAAATTCCCTGTTCTACGTTGACACCCCTGAACTCGCCGTTGATGTTGCGGAAATATACGATGTCGTCACCTACGATCTCCTCTCCGGGGATCATTGCAGTGGAAGTCTTGCCACAAGCTGAGGGATAAGCACCAGCAAAGTAGGTCCTTCTCTTCTTGTCCTTGTCAATGGCTGCCATGAGGAACATGTGTTCGCACAACCAACCTTCCTTTCCACTCTTGTTAATGGCAAGGCGCATGGAGTGCTTCTTCAGGCCGATGGAGTTTCCGGCATACTGGGCATTCATGGAGTAGACAATGTTGTTCTGGGTATCCATGTAGATACGGCGCTTGTCAATGTTTACTGAGGTGTTCCTCTCGTCAAGCTCGCCTGCTGAATGGATAAAGCTGAAAAAGTCATCTTTCTTTTGCATTTTTAGGAAGTGTTCATATCCGGGGCGGTAGAGGATTGCCTCTGAGTGGGCGACGTACCAGGAGTCTGTGAACTGTACACAAGGTATGGTGAATTCGGAATGAGCAGGTCCCTCACAGAAGAATTTCACTACAGTGTCCTTTCCTTCCATGATATTCTCTGCAATGCCCATGATCTCAGCATATCCCTTTTCATACTCAACAGAGTTGAGGCTCTTCATGTTCTCAAGGTTTTCCTTGTAGACCATGTAACGGGTGTTGACCTTGTCGCGAGCCTGGTCGCCATATCCATCCCAGTGGATGGTCTGACCTTTCTTGGCCAATTGGAACTCTTCTCCAATTTCAAGCGCTTTCGCCTTTATGTACTCCTCGTCCGCTTTGCTGTCATCACAAATATAGATGGAAGCGGGATTGCAATGCTTTGCAAAGCTTCCAATAAAATCATTGACTTTTTCATTCTCAAGCTTCATGAGTTTCGCATAGCTAGCCTCACTCAACTTTTCCTTTAATAACGATGTGTACTTTGAACCCATATAATAGCTCCTTTGGATAGTTTCTTATCAATTCCACTTTTATAGTACTATTCATAAAGCGATTAATCAAGGGAAGGGAAAAATTAATTCTTTATACAATATTATAATGCTAGGTTTAAACAGGGCGTTCTTCAGAAAAATATTACAATAATATAGGCTTAAAGTAACCAATAACCCTTTTCAGACATGGTAAAGAAGAAAAAAAAGAAAGTATTTTACTCGTATAATATTTTTTCATTTATCTGATGAAACTCTCTGTTTTACACCCTTTTCCCCTTGGCTGCACCGCCTAAAAGGGGTAAATATCCTCTATTTGAAGCGCATTAGGAGTACAACGGGGATACTCTCTGTGCCTATCAAGCAAATGTTGACATGCATCCATACGAATACTACTATTTGACTAGGATTTACAAAAGAATCTGGCACAATAAGCAAAAAAGTTGGAGGGAGAGGCAAAGATGCAAAAAGGCGAACATAAAGGTGAAGGGATCGGCCTGTTTGAGAAATATCTGACACTTTGGGTTTTGGCATGTATGGTCCTGGGAGTATTCGTAGGAGTATTTCTCCCTGGAGTTCCCCAATTCCTATCACAGTTCGAATACGCGAACGTCTCCATCCCTGTGGCAATCCTCATTTGGCTCATGATCTACCCCATGATGCTTAAGATTGATTTTGCAAGCGTCAAGGAGATAGGGAAGAATCCCAAGGGACTTGTCATCACATGGGTAACTAACTGGCTTATCAAGCCCTTCAGCATGTATTTCATAGCCTGGTTCTTCTTTACCGTAGCCTATAAGAACCTGATACCTCTCACCCTTGGGAAGGAGTACCTGGCTGGGGCTGTCCTGTTAGGGGCGGCACCTTGTACGGCCATGGTATTCGTCTGGAGCCATCTCACCAGGGGGAATCCCGCATATACCCTGGTGCAGGTAGCTACAAATGATCTGATCATCCTCGTAGCCTTCGCTCCTATAGTCGGCCTCTTGCTCGGCATCAGCGGCATAGCAATACCTTGGGTAACCCTTTTCCTCTCAGTCGTGCTGTTTGTCGTGATACCCCTCACCGCCGGATGGCTGTCTCGCACCCTCATCACCAAAAGTAGGGGATCGGCATATTTTGAAGATGTTTTTATTCCCAAATTCAAGAACGTCACCATTGTCGGCCTGCTGTTCACTTTGCTTATCATCTTCTCATTCCAAGGCCGTACCATTGTTGAAAACCCCCTTCATATCCTGCTGATAGCCATCCCCCTAACCATACAGACCTTTGTTATCTTTTTTATTGCCTACTTTTGGGCAAAGCTATGGAAATTGCCCCATGATGTAGCAGCTCCTGCAGGGATGATAGGGGCCTCCAATTTCTTTGAACTGGCGGTTGCCGTTGCAATCTCACTCTTCGGGCTTCGCTCCGGAGCAGCCGTGGCGACGGTAGTGGGGGTCCTGGTCGAGGTACCCATCATGCTCGCCCTGGTCAGGATAGCCAACAGGACCAGGGCATGGTTCCCCCCGGCATCCTAATCCGGCAGGTTCTCCCTGCTCTTCAGCCACTCCTTGTCAGGAAACCTAGTCAGCATCGCCTTCATGAACAGACCCATAATGATCAGGGCGATGGTGGTCAGGGCAAAGCGGGTGAGGGCGAAAGGGAGTCCGAGGAACTTTATCTCAACCATAAGTTGAGGGATCTTCAAAGCTGCCCAGGACCCCAGAAAAATGACCACATTGGTTATGCTCGCACCTTTGTGCAGCAGTGAAGCTGCTAAGGGGAATGCAACGTAGACCGGTCCTGTCGGCAGGGTCCCCAGTGCAAGGGAGAAGAATCCTCCCCTGAGCCCTGAATCATTGCCCAGCCACTTCTGTATCTTGTCCTTCGGTAACCAGACCTCCATCAGTCCCATGAGAATGAAAACTGGAGGAAGGATAAAAGCCATCTCAAGGAAATACTCCCATGTCACCTCTGAAGAACGCCTGGCGATGTCAGGGGAAAATACAAACAGAAGTATGTAGACCAGGGCGACTCCGAGTGGCAATTTGAATTGTTTCAGGAATTTTTTCATAGGATCACCCCCATCAGGAAAGCTATCAAAAGCGCTGCAATGATTCCCAGACCATTGCGAAGGAGGGTGAATCTCTTGCCCAAGACCTTCATCTCCATGGGGAAAGTGACTATTCCAACCATGACTAGGGTTGTGATGAAGGCGGATATGGTCATCACAGTTGCCCCCGATCGCAAAAGTGACCCTGCCAAGGGAAAAGCCACTAGGGAGGGTATCAATGTCAGAGAGCCGATGAGCGCAGCAGTAAGGGTAGCAAAAATACCGGCTTCAGCCCCTATCAGGCTCGATATCTTCTCTGGAGTGAGAAGACCGAGGATCAGGCCTACGATCCCTAGCATTGTCAATAGGGCTGGAGCCGTCTTGAGCAGGGATTTTTTTGCCACCTTGAAGGCTATCTTGGTCTTTTCCTTGCTTTTGGCAAGGGAGACTATCAGCCCGACAGCCAATATTCCATAAATGATAATGATGGTAGCCATCTACTTTTTATCTCCTTGTGTATCAGAACTCTTTTTTTCATATGTCTCTATCAACTGCTCTATACGGGATTTCCTCTCCTTGAGTATGGGAATCCAGTTATGCAGTTCATCCTTGCCCTCTGCTGTGATCGTATAGACACGGCGTTTGGGTCCTTGACCCGCATCCTCCCATACTGAGGAGACCAGACCCTGGTCCGCCAGCTTTCTCAAGCTCCTGTAGAGCGATCCTATGTTCAGGTCTTCGGAAGTGAAACCGAAATCTTCCAGCTGTTCTATCAGCCCATAGCCATACCCCTTTTTGTCAAACAGGAGCATGAGCAGGCTTATCTCCAAAAAACGTTCCATCTTCTGGTGTTTGCTCGCACAACATCCAGATTCTTTCTGCTTCATCGGTACATCCTTTATCTTACTATATTCACAATGACTATATTCAATGTGCATATAGTAAGTATGTCTAAGGTATTTGTCAAGCTGACAGGACAAGGCTGAAAGACCATAAAGGCTCTTCCCTGCAGTACCATCCTGAATTTCCTCTCTGTTTTGTGGTATAGTGACCATATCCTTGAAATCGGTGGCATTTCTCCGGTTCGAATTCTGGAGGTGGTATGAAGATTCTTTGCTGTTCGGATATTCACATGGGTAGGATACCCTCAGTCCCCTACATGGAGAATCTCTTGAGCCACTCCAGCTGGGATGCCATCGTCAGCAAGGCTCTCGAGCTAAAAGCCGACGTCCTGACACTTAGCGGAGATGTGGTGGAACAGGAAGAGCACTGGTTCGAGGCCTACGGACCGTTGCTCTCCGGGTTGAAAAAGCTCGGTGAGGCAGGTATCCAAGTGATCGGGGTTGGAGGGAATCACGACTACTCGGCATTTCCCAGCCTAGCAAAGGAGAGTCCTCACATCAAGATATTAGGCTTGGGAGGAGAGTGGGAGCACTTTGACCATAAGGGTGTACGTTTTGTGGGTTGGTCCTTCGCCGAGCGTAGGGTACAACAGAACCCCCTTGATAGTTTCGATCACGCTTTGACAGAGACTGAGCTCCCCCTTCTGGGATTGCTACACTGTGATGTGGGTGCTCCACCCTCGAGCAGATATGCCCCTGTCGCCCTTCATGATTTCAGCCGGACCTCCGTCCCCTTATGGGTGCTTGGACATATACATAAGGCTGAAGTGCTGAAAGGGGGGAACGCCTTCTATTGTGGGTCGCCCTATGCCCTGGACAGTAATGAGGAGGGGATGCACGGGCTCTGGCTCCTGGAAAAGGAAGAGGACAAAACTTGGGACGAACCCAAACTGGTCCCACTCTGCCCGTATCGCTTTGAGAGTTGCACAGTCAGCCTCGATGGTGTCCAAAGTGAGGATGAGGCCAGGACGGCCTTATCCCGGGCGCTGAGGGAATTTGCCTCTGAAATTCCTTTTGGTGGGACCTTGCTCTGCTCCCTTATCCTTGAAGGGACCATCGCCCGCACCCTTGATGTGAGGAATATCTTTACTCAAGAGAAACTGGAAGTCCTCTGGACCCAAATCGGAGATTGGGAAGTGCGCCCGCTCGCACGCCTGAAGGACAACACGGTATTCGATGTTGACCTTCAGGAGCTCTCCGAAGGAACCAGTGCTATAGCCCTTTTGGCGAGAAAACTCCTTGATGAGTCTGAATTGAAGAAAATGGCTGCTCAGTACAAGAGCCTTGATATGGAGAGCCTTCATTCCCCTGCTTTTCAGCACGTGGATCAGAACTCGATCATAAAAAGTGAAGAGGAGTACATCAGGCTGGCGACCCAAGCGGCGAAGCGTTTGCTATTCGCCATGATCAACAGCGAGCAGGGGGGTCTCAGATGAAGAGGAAGGCATGGATCAAGAGTATACGGGTACATAAGAGCCCCGGCTTTGAAGCCGGGACATTCCCTCCCATACAAGAGCTTGGAGAGCACCTGAATATTATCTGGGGCCCTAATGGTGTTGGAAAATCCACCCTAACACGCGCAATGCGTGCCCTTATCTGGAAGAGTGGGGTCAGCAAAGAAGTAGAGGCGAGCGCTTCCCTACAGACCGATGAATCCTTATGGGATCTCTCCCTCGCTAATGGAAGGTTGCGCCAGATACGCTTGGCTGATGATCAGGAAACATCACTACCCGGACGCAATGATGAACTGAGTGAAAGTTATTGGTTCACCCTGCACGAGCTGTTACAGGAAGATGCTGGCAATGCAGCGACTTTCCTACACGAAGTACGTACCCGTATGCAGGGCGGAATCGACCTAGGCTCCGCATGTGAGAGGGCTGGAGGCATTTTTACATTCGCCAGGGCGACTGCCTGGCAAGCAAGAGATGCCAAGGCAGCGATCGAATCACTGAAGAGTGTCGTTCGGGAACAGGAAGAACACCAGCATATACAGGATGACATCGATGCTTTGCAACGTGAAATAGATGAGGGTCCCTCCTTGTCCGAAAGAAAGGGCGTCATTGAGCGTGCGTTGTTTCTGATAGAAACAAAAGATGCTATCGAAACTCTGGAGCGCAAACTGGCCTCGTATGATCCTGCCATAGGTTCCATCACTACCGATTCTTTCCGACGAGCGGAAGAACTGAAGAAGGCCCTAAAAAAAGCTGAAGATGATTTTGACAACTATGCCAGCCTTGATGAGGAGCTTACCCAAGAGTTTAGGGAGTGCTCTGTTGAGGGGCGACATCTGCAAGATAGGGAAAAATCTCTGCGTTTGAAAAAGAGGCTTGATGAGTTTGAAAAAGCGACACTGGCACAAAAAGCCAGTTTCGATGGGTTTTCCCAAGCACAGGAAACACTTGAGGAATGGGAGAGGGAACACTCTTGGCTGATGAGCGACCCTCCGAAAGAAGCGACTCTCCTGGCATATGTTGAAAAACTGAAACAAATCGCCTCGGAATGCGAACCGCTACGTTGCAGTCTGGATGCCCATACAAGGCTTGTGGAGTCTCTGGGAGAGTGTGAACAGATCGGACATACTGCCAAGGAACTCTCAAAACTACAGCTTCGCCTCTCTGACTGGATATCCCTCTCCTGGAAACTGCAGGGCAGCCACGAAGGGAGGCCCCTGAAAGCCGGCATCAGGAAAAAGATTCTTTTGCTAGTCAGTCTGATCGGAATCCTCGCCTCGGCACTGGGCATTTTTGTGCATCCTACGCTGTTCATTGCAGGACCGCTTGCAATTCTCGGCGCAATTGCCATGCTGTTACCCGCTTCAGGCAAGGATGCTTCTTTCAAAATGAAAGAAAACGAGCATAGGGAGAAAACAAGAGAACTGCAGCAGATGACCGCTGAACTGGGTATTGAAGGCCCTGATAGGTGGGATATCGAATCCTGTCAGGCTTTCAATGTCCTTTTGGAAGAACAGATTTCTGCAACAGGGCAGGTTGAACAGATGAACCGTCAGCGCAAGCTAGCCAACGGGCTCGTTGAGACTTCTCAAGAGAAGTTGAGCCGTTGGGTCAATGATTGGAGGGATGCCGCCCTTGCCATTGGGTTGCAGGATGATGAAGCGCGTCTTGAAGGGGCGCAGTTCTTCCATTTTGCCCAAAGATTGGAAGCCTGGAGTACCTACCGAATTGCATATGTGAATGCAAAAAAGGCAATGGAGCTGGACAAAGATGGGAGTGCCAAGGCCCTTTTGGCACTGCAGAACGAACTGGAAACTGAAGAGAGTGATTTGGCTGCGCTCAAGACAATGAGCGAAAGCCTATACAAACGACTGGAAAAAGCGGCCGCATTGCAGGTTGACCTTGAGAAGAACTCCCATCAGGGAGTGTCCTTGCGTGCTGAAAAGGAGTTGCGTAGGGAAGCCCTGCACCAATTCTGGGAGACGAGCGGGCTGCCCTTCGGAGCGGAAGAACGACTGAAGCGCCTCTCTTCCCAAGTGGAGGAGTGGCAAGACCTCCAACGTGCGCTCAGGCATACGCTAACTTTGTATGATACCGCAGCAGAGGAATCCCCCGCTGCTTTGGATTTGTCAAACACTTTCACGGCTGAGGATTTGCGGCAACAGTCTGAGCAGATTGAAGAGCAACAGAAAGTTCTGAATGGAAAACTGCAGAGTCTTGGAGGGCTGATCAAGACCTATGACGACTTGAAGTTCGGTTCTGCACTGTCCAAGGCGCAGTTACAACGGGCTGAGGCCCTACAGGAGTTGGAGACCTTCCGTCAGGAGCAGGTTATGATGAGGATGGTCACCGTCCTTGCTTCTGAACTGAAAGAGGAGAGCGAGAAAAAATTCCAACCTCAGGTTCTCGAGCAGGCAAGTGAATGGCTGGCAAGCATTACCAGCAACAGGTACACGCTCTCTGCAAGTGACGAAGGGTTTTTCGCCACCGATACCATTATGGGCAGGAATTACAAGGTGGAAGAGCTCTCCAGCGGCACAAGAATCCAGTTGCTGTTCTCCATCAGGATGGCTTTCATTACTATGCAGGAGAAGAGCAGTGAGGTCTCACTTCCCATTTTCCTTGATGAGTTGCTTGCAAATAGCGATGACGAGAGGGCCTCTGCTATGGTGGATGCCATAGCGGAGATAGCCCGGGAGCGGCAAGTATTCTATGTGACCGCCCAGAGCGATGAGGTCGAAAGGCTCAAGTCTGTTGGGCCCTCACTGGTCAATCTGATGTCTCTTGAAGATATTGCAAGGGAGTATAAACTATCAGTGGCTCCTCTGAAGCCCTATGTCCCTGAGAAGAGACAGATACCCGAGCCCCTTGAGGATTATCATGAATATGCAGTGGCCCTCTCTGTTGCAGGCCCCTCCCTGTGGGAACCGGTTACGGGGCTGCACTCCTGGCACCTATTCTGTGAGAGTCAGGATCTGTATCGTTATCTGAAACTGGGGTTATCCCATTGCGCTCAGATAGTGCAGGCTCTTGGCCCGTCTCATCCTCTCAGTTTCCGTTTGGAACTATTGAAGACGGCACAAAATCTCGCAAAGGAGGGTCGTTGCAGGATACTTGATGTCCCTACTTTGGAACGTTCGAACTTGGACCTTAACCGGGGTGCGAACTACTGGTCCCAGATCCTTGGGAGGGTAGCTACGGAGCCTATGACAGGCAATGACTTGCTCAGGCTTGTAGCCGACAAGGAGATCAAGAATTTTTCTGAATCCAATCAGGAAATTCTTACAGATTGGTTGCTAAAGCAGGGGTTCGCTTCGGAAAAGCAACCAAGGCAGCCGGAGGAGATCATGGGTAGCCTGTTTGTACATTTTGAAGCATTTGAAGCTGACACTGATGATGAGACAGTTGTCCGTAGGTGGCTTGCAGGGGTGGTGGGTCAAGCAGTGTACCATGCTAGGGAGAAACTTTTCTTTACCTAGGCAGGTTTCACCCGTATAATCGCCTATATGTACAAATCCACCATACGAGCCTGTTATTTGGGAAATTTCGTTGGGGCCTTGATATGTAATCTGGCCCCTCTTCTCTATATCACCTTCATGGGTGAGTTCGCCCTCTCCTTTGAACAGGTAGGAAGACTGACCCTGCTTAATTTCTTCACCCAAATAGTAGCCGACCTCGCCTTCAGCCGTCCTGTGGACAAGTATGGTATCAGGCCCTTCATTACCCTTGGCCATGCCCTGGCCTTTCTAGGTCTGTTGATGCTTGCTTTCACTCCAAGGCTGTTTCCAAGCAACCCCTATTTCGGCCTTATGCTGGCAACTGTCGTCTATAGTTGTGGGGGAGGCCTGTTGGAACTCCTGCTCAGTGCGATAGTGCAAGGCATACCAAATGACTCCAAGGAGAGTGCCATGAGCCTCTTGCACTCCTTCTACGCTTGGGGATTTATCGTTGTGGTGGTAGGAACCACCCTGATGCTCCATCTGTTCGGGCGGGAAAACTGGCCTTTTGTCGTTTTGGTCTGGAGTGTCATGCCTCTGGTCAATTTCTTCAACTTCCTGCGTGTTCCCATTGCCCCCTCAGTACCGGAAGAGCACAGGACCAAGATCAGGACCCTGTTCAATTCAAAATACTTTTTGCTGGTTGTGTTTGGCATAGCTGTCGGAGGTGCGACCGAAGTCTCGATGTCCCAGTGGACCAGTGCTTTTGTGGAATCCGCCCTACAGCTGTCCAAGGCTGTGGGAGATTTGGCAGGTCTTTGCCTGTTCGCATTGTTCCTAGGGATAGGACGTGCCATATACGGTAAATATGGTGAGAGGCTTCCGGTCTGGAAAGCGATGTTCTACGGCTCACTTCTCTGCATACTCTGTTATCTGGTAGCTTCCACTTCACCATGGCCAATGGTTTCGTTGTTTGCTTGTGCCCTTACCGGGTTGGGCAGCAGCCTGTTGTGGCCGGGGTCCGTTGTGATAGGAGCCAGGCATTTCCCCTTTGCCGGGGCATCCCTGTTTGCCATGCTTGCTGCGGCAGGGGATAGTGGGGCTTCGATCGGCCCATGGCTCATCGGCCTCACTGCCGACGTCAATCCAACCCTCGTGAAAAGGCTGCCTTGGCTGCAGGAGCTGAGCGCACGTGAGTCGGCACTCAGAAGCGGCATGTTGATAGGAGTCCTCTTCCCAACCCTCATGGCCCTAACCCTGTTGGCGATCCGGCATGAGGAGAACAAGCAGGAAAAGTCAGCTGCGGTACTAACCTTGGAAGAAAAGGGTGCAGCAAGATGAAGTTAGTGGCTGTTTTTTGAGATGAGTGCCAGAAGGGTGTCTGTGGAGCGCAATCTGCGGCTGATATCCCTTGCCAGGTTAAGAATGAGCATGGTGTATGTTTTCAGGTGTGTGGTAGACAACGTGTAGAGATCCTTGTTGGAAAGGGTGATGATAGTGGCGTCAGTAAGGCAGATCGCACTTGCCGCACAAGGCTGTATGTCGATGAGTTCCATCTCTCCAAAGGAATCACCTGCATGCAAGGTGGTTATGATCCGCTTCTGCCCCTCTTTTTCTAGGGAGCGTTTCTCGATGGAGACATCTCCTGTAACTATAAAATAAACGGAGTTGTTGGGCTCTCCTTGCTTGAGGATACGCGTCCCCTTCAAGTAGGTCTTTTCATCCAGATAGCCATGGATCAGTTCCAATTCTTCATCGGTAAGGCCCCCGAACAAGCTGTGCTTACAGAGAAAGTCATTGTCTATCGTACATTCACTCATAGCTAACAGTAACGTGGTAAGGAGTGAAAAACAAGAATTCGGCCCTTCAAAAAAATATTTTGTGTGTTTATTACTCCCTATAAAGCAAGAAGTAAATCAATAAAACCAAAATGCCTGTTTTTGCAAAACGAATTATACAAAGTTTGCATAGTGCTTTGCCAGATCCTGCTTCTGATGATTAGGTCAAGAAAAGAGTGTGATACAGTATAAAGACAGGGTTGGAACCCCCTGTCCCCGATCATGGCCGATGGGATCTTTTAGAGAGTGTTGCCAACATACTTATGTAATATTCGACAAAAGCCTGTTTTATCTAGGAAATTCCTCCTATACTATAAAAAACTCTTGAGAGGAGGGCGGAGCATTGCCCCTATCGTATTATGTCCAGAACTCTGTTGTCGGCATCATACTGGTCTCCATTGTCCTCTTCTATGTATTGGGGCAGGGGGGCGTCGTCAGGCACAGGACTCCTTGTTTGTCGCTTTGCTCTTCTCAACCTTTGCAATAATCCTGTTAGAACTTTCAGTCGATTTGCTATCAGGGAAGATATTTTATGGTTCGCGAAAGCTGCTCACATTTGCCACCTTCTGGTTCTATGTGGTCAATCCCATTCCAGGAGCCCTCTACCTACTCTATCTTGACCAGCTGCGAAGAAGATGGGTCAGGATTCCACGGGGTATCGGCTTGATAGCTTTTGCTCCATTGGCTGGTGCTTTCATCCTAATTGTAACAAGCTTGTTTAACGGCTTTATCTTCTCTATCGACAGCAACAATGTCTATCAACGGGGCCAGGGTTTCTACCTCATCATACTTGCTGATCTCTTAGGCCTGTTCATGGGATTCATCTATCTTGTCTTCTACAGGAATAGTTTCAAGGAGAAAGACTTCTCCCTCCTATTGTTTTTTCCTCTTCCCGTCTTGATCGGATCTGCGTTGCAAATCCTATTTTACGGTATGGAAGTGACGGGAATAAGTCTGGCCCTGACCCTGGTAATAGTCTATCTTCACATGCAGAACACCCAAGCCAATAAGGACTACCTGACATCCTTGTATAATCGGAGCCTCTGCGAACAGTACTTCCCGAGTCTGCTAGGCCGCCAAAAGAAGGATCGTGCAATAGGCGGGATACTGATGGACATCAACGGCTTTAAAATAATCAACGATTCCTTTGGGCATGAATTGGGTGACAAGAGCCTGCGATATTTCTCACGGCTGCTGTTAGACAGCTTTGGAAGCAGCTGGTTTATCGCCCGTTATGGAGGGGATGAGTTCATTCTCTTTAAGGAAGGGGTCACCAATGGGGATTTGGAGAGGGACATTGTGCATTTCAATGAGCAATTGGAGCGGTTCAATTCAAGAGGGACTCTCCCTTTCCCCCTCAGTGTAAGCTACGGTTGCTCCTTATATGAAGGCAGTGACAGTGTGGATGGAGATGCCTTCGTCAAGTCACTGGACACGCTGATGTATGAGCAAAAGCGCCTGTATCATGCAAGTCATGACCGCAGGAAGTGAGGGAGAGACACTCCCTCATCAATGATTGTTTCCTCGGATAGGATTATTCGTTTCGTCGCAAACAAATTTGACACTCTGCTTACTATTTTTCCTAAGCTAGAATAAAGTGCAAAAAAGTACTATATTGCATTTTGGAAGCATGGATTCTTCATATCTGGTGATTCTGTTCCAAGAGGTAGCTCAGCGCTGAGGCTGAGTATCTTGCCGGTTTGAGAAACACCTTAAGCATGTGATGCTTCTATCCCTTTGGAGTATACATATTATGCATAAACACAATCTGCCGCTCTGTCTTGTCTTTCTCTTGTGCTTGCTGGGATTTCCCGGTCTGCATGCGCGATCCCTAACACTGGACGATGCCCTTGAACTTGCCTATAGGAACAATCTCTCCTTACAAGCGAACATGGTCGACCTCAAGGGAGCTCAACGCGGCGTCGATACTCTTTGGAACATCTTCTTGCCTAAGGTGGAGGCCACCTTGTCATATGGTGGCGGAGTAGGGACCTTCATAAGCTCTTCTGACCTCAAAACCCAAACAGGACTCACCCTTTCTGCAAACCTCATGCTAAACCCTTCCATCAAAGAGCAGATGGAAGCTGCCAGGCTGGAGTATAAGGTGCAAAGTGTCACGTATGCCCAAGGCAGGGCTATCCTCAAGAGGGATATCACCAAGTCCTTCTACTACCTCCTTATGGAAAAGGAGAATCTCCTTCTCCAACAAGCCAATCTGGACTTGGCAAAAAAACAATATGAAGAGGTCAGGTCCAAGTATGAGAACTCCTTTGCCTCGGAGTTGGAACTCCTTTCCTCTGAGCTCGCCTATGAAGCTCTCAAGCCATCCTACACCCAGACCAAGAACTCCTATGAATCAGCCCTTCTCTCCCTTAAGGTGCTGTTGGGCCTGGACCTGGCAGAGGATTTGGATTTGGAAGGGGAGGTGCCATCCTCTGGTTTTGCAGTGGACTTGGCATATCTGAAGCTATTCCTTGAACAGAACTACAACCTGGTCCTGCTCGACCTCAACTTGGCAACCTTGAAGAACACCAAGGCCCTACAGGGCAAGGCCTCCCTCTTGCCCACTGTCATTTTGAGCAGCTCCTATGGAATAAGTTATGCGTATCCCAAACCGGAGAGTCTTTCTGTGGTATTCCCTGCTGCCGATCAGTGGAATGATACCACCCAGTTCTCCATTGCTGTATCCATCCCCCTCGATGGACATATAGCAGGTTCCCAGACGCAAGTCTCCCTGGCAAAGATGCAGGATGCCATAGACAAGTTGCTCCTGACACGATCTCAGACCAAGAAGCAGTTGGAACAAGCCCTTATTGCCCGCATCAGCAACCTCAATGCTATCACTGAGCAATTTGAAGTTGCCCGTTCGAACCTCTCTCTCACCGAGAAGGTCTATGGAATGACCATGGCCCAGTATGAGGGCGGCTATACCGGATACCTTGAGGTGGAGAAGATCCAAGGGGACCTTCTGAAGGCACAGCAGAATATGCTTGGTTTGCACTACCAATATGTAACTGCACTGGTCGACCTGATGTATGACTTGAATATCGATACAAATACCCTTTCGAAGGAGCTGTAGTAGCCATGAGCGAACAAACGAATAAAAAGAAAAAGGTTGGCCTTGTCATCCTATTGCTGATAATAGCGGCTGCTGTTGCAGTCATAGTCCTCAATCCATTTGCCAATATCAAGGCATTGAACCCAGCTTCAGGAGCTGAGGTGGCTGGTGATGATGAAAAACCGGCCATCGCAGTCTCAGCAGCCCCGGTAGTACGCATGACTATGCAAAACTACATACGGGGCAACGGGAATGTCGTCGATCCCAAAGCTCTGGATGTCTATCCGGAGGTGGTGGGCAATCTTACCTACCTTGAGGCCAAGGTTGGCGACAGGGTTGAGAAGGACAAGGTCCTCGCAAAGATCGACCCTTCTCGTGCCGGTGTTGTCTATAAGGAGAGTGAGGTAAAGGCTCCCGTCTCAGGAACTATCCTCGCAGTCAATTTTGCCAAAGGTGCTTCAGTCTCCCCCCAGGCCCCTCTGTTTCGCATAGGCATGCTTGAGGCCTTGGAAGTTGAGATGGACATTGCAGAACGCTATGTTGGAAGTGTGCAGTTGGGCACCAGGGCTGTTGCTACCTTCAAGGCATACCCCGCCCGGGAGTTTGTCGGTGAGGTGACACGCCTAAGTCCCGTCCTTAATCCGGCAAGCAGGACTCTTGAGATTGGGATCAGCCTCGAAGATCCTGACCTTATGATAAAGAGCGGTATGTTTCCGAGTGTCACCATACTTACCGACAAGCTCACCGATGTGCTGGTGATCTCACGATCAAACGTCCTTTATGAGGGAAACAAGGCCTATGTGTATGTGGTAGGTAATGATTCACTTGCGGAAAAGAAATATATACAGATAGGGCTTGTCGTTGATGATGATCTTGAGGTCGTTTCAGGTTTGAAGGAAGGGCAGATGGTCATCAGTCAAGGACAAACCCTCCTTACCAATGGCACCTCTGTGCGGATAGTGGAGTAGGGGAGAATATATGAGTTTAACCGATACCGTAGTACGTAGACCCACCACAGTCCTCATCATCTACACCCTGCTGATGGTCTTGGCCGTTGTGGTTTTTCCTAACCTGGCCGTAGAGCTCTTCCCTGAGATGGACCTTCCGATGGTTGTCATCTACTCCTCGTATACTGGAGCCAGTCCCGAGACCATGGAAGAGCGGGTCACCAAGAATCTTGAAGCCGCGATTTCCAATGTGGGAGGAATCGAATCAATAAATTCGACCTCAGCAGAGGGATTCAGCATGGTGATGATCCAGTTCAAATATGGCACCGACCTTGATAAGGCCAGCCAGTCAATAAATGACAATCTCAACCTCTATGCAGACTTTTTCCCCGATGACGCGTCAAGCCCTACTATCTTTAAGCTGAATACCAACATGATGCCGATCATGAATATAGCAGTCATCGGTTCCAACGGCCAAGATGCCAACGAACTCAGGACAATTGCCAAGGATAGCATCCAGGCAAAACTTGAGCGTGTTGCCGGTGTCTCATCCACTGTCATCAACGGCGGACAGGACCGATTTATCCAGGTTGCTGTGGATCAGAACAGGTTGGAGGCATATTCGGTCACCCTCAGCCAGGTGGCAATGGCATTGAATCCGCAGAACTACCAGATAGGGGCGGGCTCCATCACTGAAGGTGCTATCTCCTACCTGTTGCGCACCGACGCCCAGTTCACCTCCATTGAAGAGATTGAGGATGTGCTTGTCACATCCTTTCCCAAGTACACAGCCACAGGGACTGTCAGTTCGACTGTTCCTGTAAAGCTCAAGGACATCGCAGATGTCTCCTATGCTTATCAGGATGCAACCTCCAAGGTGTATATAAATGGAGAGAGCGGTGTCTATCTCTCTGTCTCCAAGGAGTCCGATGCCAATAGCGTTCAGGTTGCCAAGGAGATCTACAAGGTTATCGACTCCCTCAATGCGGAGTTGCCCAAAGGGGTGAGTCTCTATGTCGCCATCGACACCACCGAGATGATCGAATCAACCATCTCCACGGTGTATGAGTCGCTGGCGTATGGTGTGCTCTTGGTCATGGTGGTCCTTTTCATCTTCCTTCGTAGCATGAAGTCCACCTTTATCGTCGGCTTGGCCATCCCGATCTCCATGTTGCTTACCATCCTGATAATGTTCTTCATGGGGTATTCACTTAACCTGATGACTCTGACCGGTTTGATACTGGGCCTGGGTATGACGGTAGACAGCTCGATCGTCGTGCTTGAGAACATCTTCCGTTACCGTGAAAGAGGCTCCAAGCTGCAGACTGCCGCACTGCTCGGTACCAAGGAGATGGTCGTTGCCATCTCAGCATCGACACTGACGACAATCTGTGTCTTCATTCCCATCCTGTTGTTGCGTAGCAACCTGGAGATGCTCGGTGAGATGCTTACGCCCATGGCTGCTACCATCGTCATATCGTTGGTAGCTTCCCTTGTTGTCTCCATCACTCTCATACCGGTGCTCTCCAGCTCCTATGTGAAGATCTACACCCGCAAACAGAAACCCTTGAGGATCAAAGTTCTCAGAGTTCTGGATGATGCGATGGAAGCGGCTTTTGAAGCGCTGGACAGGGGTTACAAGCGTGTACTGGCTCTGCTGATAGACTACAAGTGGCTCTCACTCCTGTTGGTTGTCCTCATCATGGTCATAACTGTGCAAGCCTTCTCTGCAATGAATACGACTCTGTATCCTACGATGTCCGAAACTTCAGTCTCCTTGACAGTTACCCTTCCAGAAGGTTCCACTCTCGAATCGACAGAAGGCATACTCAGGGACATTGAGAAAAAGGCAAAAAATGATATCCGAGGATATAAGGATATCATTGTAACAGTAGGCGGCGGGGGGCTCTTCGGTGCAGGTGGTGGAAATAGCGGAACGCTGCAAATATCCCTTCCAGACAGTAATGAGCAGATAGATGATATGTTTGCAGTACAAGAGAAACTGCGTACCTATTTTGATGATTATCCGGCTGCATCCTTTGCTTTTTCCACGCTCTCCATGGGGTTGGGAAATGTTAACCCTGTCGACGTGATCATCAAGAGTGACAACCTCGACCTTGCAGCCTCCACAGCAGAGGAGATAAGGGCCCTCATAGCTGAAAACCTGCCAGCAGTGACCGAACCAAGGACTGACTTCAGTAAAGGGCTCCCTCAACTGGAGATAGAGATAGACCGTGAAAGGGCATACTCCTATGGACTGACCATGCAGGGTATCGCCAGTGAGGTTAGCAACAGCTTCAATGGCATCACTGCCACCCAGCTCAAGACAAATGGTAGTGATACCAATGTGAAAGTGCTGCTCTCCAAAGAGGACCGTTCCAGTGAGATGGACATTGATAAGATTTTTGTCCGAAACCCATTGGGGGAGAAGATATCCCTTGCCAACTTGGCAACGGTGAAGCGGTCGACAGGACCTGTTTCCATCAATCGTGAAGATGAGATTCGAGCAGTGCATGTTGTTGGCGGTCTTGCCGACGGCTATGCATCAACCACAGTTGAGAAGGATATCAAAGCCCTCATAGATGAGCATCTGGTGCTCAGCGATGAGGTCTATATTGAGTTTGGAGGGGACTTTGCCGACATGAATGCGATGTTCCGCCATGTGATCATCATCCTCCTCCTGGCGATCATCCTTGTCTTTGGAGTCATGGCCAGCCTGTTCGAATCCCTCAAGAATCCATTTATCATCCTCCTGTCCATCCCTCTGATGGCAATTGGTGTTGTTGGGATCTACCTGTTTACAGGAGAGACCTTCAGCCTTATATCTGCCATCGGTGTAGTAGTCCTTGCCGGCATTGTGGTAAACAACGGCATTGTCCTGATTGACTACATCAATTTGCTGCGGAAGCGGGGAATGGATTTGAGAAGCGCATGTATCGAAGCGGGGGGCAACCGTCTCAAGCCTATTTTGATGACCAGCCTTACAACTATCTTCGGCATGATCCCCCTGGCCTTCTTCGGAGGGGCAGGAGCCGAGCAGATCCAGCCACTGGGAAAGACAATTGTCGGAGGGATGGCCATAAGCACTCTCATGACCATCTTCTTCACCCCCGTGCTCTATTCCCTCTTCAACAGTGACAAAAAGAAGCGTGATGTGGAGAGCATAGAATCGTTTGCAGAAGGAGAAGTGTTATGAAAAGGGTAGAGATCGTCGCGGCCCAAGCCATCCAGGAGGATCTTCTGGATGCATTGGAACACTATGGTGTGCCAAAGAAATATACCATCATTCCCATTGCCCATGGGGTGGGAAGCACAAACCCCAAGCTGGGCAATGAAGTCTGGCCTGAAGAGAACTTCATCCTTATCATCTACTGCCAGGAAGAGATGCTTGATAGGATAGAACAGGCAATAACTCTGATCGAGAAGAAGTATGACCAAGAGGGAATCGGGTACTTTGTCCTGTAAGGGAGACTAGAAGGCAACTGCCAGGCAGGCTTGCAAAACGAGCCTGGATTTCTTGAAATCCAGGCTCCAGACTTCATTGTGACTATGTGCCGCTTATCCTTTGCTCCGGCTTTTGAAATCCTCTTCGATTGAATCCTTCCAGTTGTCACTCATCCCTTCACTGGCCCGCACTTGGCCTATCGCACTGTTCAGCGTTTCGAAATTTACCCTGACCCCTTGAGAATCGGCATGGTACCGGGTGGCCCGACCCCGGTCGATGCCTATCTTTGAAGCTGCCGAAAACGCATCGATGTTCGCACCGAGATAGAGGAATTCCCACCCCTGTCTCTCCTTGCAGAGTTCAATGAGTTCGCGAATCCTCTCAAGCGTATAATCATGACTTGCATTCTCCTCGCCATCTGTGATTATGACAAAGAGTGCAGAGGATTTTTTCCCATGCATCTGTTTGCATGGTATTTCCAGCAACGACTCAATAGTCCTGCCCAATGCATCGTAGAGGGCTGTCATCCCCCCTGGGACATATTCCTTTGCTGTAATCGGATCGGTCCCCTGTATGGGGAGCCTGTCATGCAGAATCGTATACCGGTGGTCAAACAGGACAGTGGTTACCCAGACAATGCCTTTCTCCCCTTTTTGTTTTTCCAGCAGAGAGTTGAATCCTCCGATGGTATCTTTTTCAAGACCCATCATCGATCCGCTCTTATCAAGGATGAACACCAGGTCAGTCCCTTTGTTTTCCATTTCTTCCCCCTATATGTTGAATATAGGGGGAAAGTGAAGGGGAGGGGTCACTTGGAAAGCGACATTGTCAGGATCCGAGAAGGGGTTGGCCATGCGAGTACAACGCTTCGTTGATCATATGGATATCATACTGGTGGCTTATGATGAAATGCTCGATTATGATATCGGAAAGGTAGCTGTGGCTTAAGCAGTACCCAGCTCTCTTGAGAAGATTGTTTGTCTCTTCCCTATCAAGCTTGAGCGATAAGGCTAGGGATATGGCTGTCCTCTTGCTTGGCTGATACCCTTCATTGCTCCTGATCTTTGAGAAATGCTTTCGGTCCAAGTTAGCCGCTTTATAGACTGTAACCTCATTGAGGTCCCTCTCCCTGATGATTCTCATGAGGGTTTGGGAGAATGATTCATCAAGTTCTGCAGTGACATCTGCCAAGGGCTCTGCCGCCCTGAAGCAAAATTCTGATATGCACTCCTGTTGAAAGCTTGCTGCATAGGGGAAAACATTTGGTTGTTGTTGGCGAAGGTTCAGCTTGCGCAGCCAGTTGTCCTGGAAAAACACCTCTTCAAACAGGACCAGATATACCATAAGATCGTGATTCTCGAGAAACGAGAGTATGGAGGAGACGGCTATTCGGTATGCCTGCTTTTTTGGGTAGCCGTAAACTCCTGCTGATAGGAGAGGGAAGGCGATGGATCGCAAGCCTTTGCTGCATGCAAGTTCCAGGGCACTCCTATAAGAGCTTGCAAGAAGAGCTTCCTCGTCTTTCATACCCCCTTCCCAGACTGGGCCGGCGGCGTGAATGACGTATTTGCTGGGAAGGTTGAAGGCTGGGGTGGTGACTGCCTGTCCCGTCTGTATGGGAGCGAGGCTATCGCATGCCTGTTGCATGGCTTTTTCCCCTGCGGCTTTGAAAATGGCACCGCAGACACCACCCCCGCGTTTCAAATTCCTGTTCGCAGCGTTGACTATGGCATCTGTCTGCAACTGGGTAATATCTCCATGGAAGAGTAAAAATGGCATTGGTTTCCTCCCTGCTTTGATATTCTATCATAGATATATGCAAGGGCTGGATTATCCTTTGAAATCCCGATAAGGTGCTACTCAAAGAGGTCCCTCCCAGATGAATAAGTTTGTAACCAGGTTTATCCGCCTATTTCTAGGTTTGTTTCTGTATGCAGTAGGAATTGTACTCACCATGAAAGCCAATATCGGCTATGCTTCCTGGGAAGTCTTTCATGCAGGCCTTTCCACTGTTTTTGGTATTCAGATCGGTACTGTCTCCATCCTTGTAGGGCTGGTCCTTTGTGTCATATCCCTGCTTGCAGGAGAGAAGTTGGGATTGGGTACCTTATGCAATATGGTTTTCATAGGCCTGTTCATGAACCTCCTTCTTGGCTTGGATCTCTTTCCCACACTCTCCAATTTCTATCTTGGTGTGTTGCAGATGGTGGTAGGGTTGTTTGTCATATCGGTGGCTACCGTGTACTATATCTCTTCCGGCTTTGGCGCCGGACCGCGCGACAGCCTTATGGTGGTGCTGACCCGCAAGACCAGACTATCGGTCGGAACCTGCCGTAGCGGCCTTGAGATCCTGGTAGTCGTCATCGGGGCCCTACTGGGAGGATCTTTTGGGATCGGCACCATCCTTGCCGCCGTACTCATCGGCTTTTGTGTGCAGATAACCTTCAAGTTGTTCCGCTTTGATCCCACTACGGTTGTGCATGAAAACTTTATGGATACCTTCAGGAACTTCAGCAAGGTCAAAACAGCAAAACAGCCTCCCGTACTCTAGGGGGCTGTTGCTCAATTACATTATCTATCTGCGCTGAGGTTACTCCTTCTCAGCCTCTTTACCCAACTGTTCAATGAGAAGCAACAGTTCATCGAGCTTTTCATGGTCCAGCAGGGGGTTGAGCAGGGTGAACTTCAAGAATGTCCTGTTGGCATAGACTGTCTGTCCTATCACCACTCCATGTGTATGTAGCAGGAGACGGCGAACTTTCTTGTTTGTCCCGTCACTTTTCCGCAACCTGAATACCACTGAGCTTATCTCGGGTCTGATGGCAACCTCAAAAACAGGATTTTCCGATACCCTCTCATACAGGTAGGCCGCATTCCCAATGCAAGTGTCGATGATGTTCGAATACCCATCCTTTCCACGGGTGAGGAATGCCATCCAGACCTTCAGTGCGTCGAAACGCCTTGTAGTCTGCATCGATTTCCCTACCAGGTTGGAATATCCGTCCTCCTCATCCTCTTCTCGATTAAGGTAGTCCGCATGGAGGGAAAAAGCCTCCAGACTCTTCCCGTCCTTCACCAGGAAGGCACCACAACTGATAGGTAGCAGGAACATCTTGTGAAAATCGACTGTTATGGAGTCGCATACCTCTATCGGGCCGAGACGGTGGGCATATTGATCGGAGAGCTTCACCCCGCTGCCATAGGCGGCATCGGCATGGAGCCAGAGATTGTGCCTCCTCGTGATGGCACCCAGCTCATCCACACTATCAATACTGCCATAGTCGGTGGTGCCCAAAGTGGCTACCACACAGAAGGGGATAAGACCCGCTTCCTTATCAGAGAGAATGAGGCTCTCAAGGGCTCGGCTGTCCATCCTGCAAAGCTTGTCGACGGGAACCTTGCGTACGGCGTCATATCCGAGGCCCAGGAGGTGGGCGCTCTTCTCCATGGAGAAGTGCGATACCTCCGAGGTATAGAGACGGAGCTTGGCATAGGAGGGGGGCAGTCCGAGCTTCTTCACATCATGGTTTAGGAGTGTTGTGCAGAACCAGTCCCGGGCAAGCATGAGGGCACTGAGATTGGATTGGCTGCCGCCTGAAGTGAAGATGCCGTCACTGCCCTCAGGGTATCCGTAGAGCTTACACAACTCTTTAGTGACCTGGAGCTCTATTTCAGTAGCGATAGGCCCCTGGTCCCAGGAGTCCATCGACTGGTTGAAGGTTGAGAGTATCAGCTCACTGCAGATGCTCTCAAGAAGGGCAGGGCTATGCAGATGGGCCAGATAGTCGGTGGATGAGGTCCTCAAGAAGTTGGGAAGTATTGTCCTTCTCACCTCTTCGAGGACTTTGGGAAATCCAAGGCCTCGCTCTGGCAGAAGAGTTGGGCGGCCAATGATATCCTGAAGACCCTGGGGGCTCTGTCCTGCATATGCCTTGTCATCGGAGAGAGAGTCAAGGATAGCTTGGACTGTCTCTGTGACCATCTTCCTGTAAGCTTCTTTAGTCCTCTCTTCATTGTTCAGAAAGTACAGCAACTCGGTATCAGGTTTCATCACCGGCCACCTTTCGTATAGCCTGTTCCAAAATCACAAGCATCTTCTCAATATCTTCATAGGAGACATTCAGGGCACACAGACAACGCATCACCGATCCGTAGCGGCCTCCCTTCTCCATTATAAGGCGGTGCTCGAAGCACTCTTTCTGGATCTTGGCAGCGATGGTGCCGCTTGGAGGGAGCGATCCGAGCATGTCTTTCTCACCATTGGGATCGACGAACTCAATGCCGATCATAAGGCCTCTCGCACGAATGTCCCCTATGATGGGACAGGAACCTTTCATCTTGAGCAGCCGCTGCTCTATGAAGGAGCCTTTGGCATTCACTTCCTCAAGGAAAGAGCTGTCACTCACACGCTCCATCACTACAGTCCCTGCAGTCATGGCAAGCTGGTTGCCGCGAAAAGTCCCGGCATGCGCTCCGGACTCCCACAGGTCAAGATCCTTGTGATAGATGACCACACTCATCGGCTGACTTCCTCCGATAGCCTTGGAAGCAAGGATGACATCAGGTGTGATGGATGCATATTCGAAGGCAAAGAATTTCCCCGAGCGACCGATACCGCACTGGATCTCATCGACTATCATAGGAATGCCCAGTTCCTTGGTTACACGCCTTACTGTCTGGAGAAACTTCACAGGGGCCGGGATCACCCCGCCTTCTCCTTGTATCGGTTCGAGGATGACTGCTGCGGGCTTGGTAATGCCGCTCTCAGGATCCTTGAGGGTCTTTTCAAAGTACGCACAGGCAGCGTCGATACCTCGATCCCCTCCGAGTCCGAACGGGCAGCGGTAGGAGTAGGGGTATGGCATGAAGTGCACATCACTCATGAGGCCGTTAATCCTGTTTTTTGCGTGGAGGTTGCCAGTAAGTGCTAAAGCTCCGTGGCCCATCCCATGGTAGCCTCCGCCGAAGGCGATGACTGACGTCCTGCCGGTAGCAGTCTTGCACAGCTTGATCGCTGCATCGACCGCATCTGTTCCTGAAGGGCTGCAGAACTGTATCTTACCATTTTCCTGAAGCTCTTGGGGTAATAATGAGAACAAGGTCCCGACGAACCGGTCTTTTATGGGTGTTGTAAGGTCCAGGGTATGAAGGGGCGCTCCGGATGTTATGAGGTCAATCATCGCCTGGTTGACTTCATCATCATTGTGCCCGAGGGCCAACGTCCCAGCCCCGCAGAGAAAGTCCAGGTAGGAATTTCCCTCCACATCTTCAATCCAGGAACCTTTTGCCTTCTTGATGGCTATGGGGAATTTTCTGGGATAGCTTCGTGCATTTGATTCGGTCTTGTTCTGACGTTCAAGATAGGTCTTGTTGTCTTGTAGCTGCAGGTTCTTGTTCATCACCTTTTTGCCCTTTCTAGTCCATGGTAAATTTTTGTACCAAAAATTGTAGTATTTGGCCCTTTTGTATTAAGTTTTCCCAACAACCAAGGCTCTTGGGATGTGCTGTTGCGTATAAACGAACCGTCCATATGCGAGAAAGGATACTACCAGCAAATATGGCTTTTGTACTAGCAGTAAGCAACATGATTTTTGATAAAAGAAATATGCGAACTTATAAGAATAGTATGGGTGAAAGGGTGGACAAACATTCAATATTAGTGTATTAGTTACCTAGTTCACTAATGTAACCAAGGAGGCATATATGGCCAACGAGATAGAAAGCGGACAAACAAGGTCGAAAGAGGTTGTTTCGTCGAGTGGTGAAGTGATTCTCATGCAGGACATCGGATTCTCCTACGGAAAGAACCAGCTGTTCTCCCATTTGAATCTGAGAATTAAAAAAGGAAATATCTACGGGTTGCTGGGCAAGAACGGATCGGGGAAGACAACCTTATTGAAGTTGCTCTGCGGTCAGCTGTTCCCCAATGAAGGGTATACATCGGTCTTGGGATTTGATCCCATAGGGCGCAAGCCTGCGATGCTGGGTGAGATTTTCTATCTTCCTGAGGAGTTTCCCCTCCCCAAGATGAAGGCATCGGAATACCTGAAGATGCGTTCTGGGTTCTATCCTAGATTCGACCATGCGATGTTTGAGCAGTTCTGTAGGGACTTTGACCTTGATATGCAGCAGAATCTCAATGAAATGTCCTTGGGACAGAAGAAAAAGCTGTTGCTTGCCTTCGGCCTTGCTTCAAACACATCACTGCTCATCCTTGATGAGCCTACCAACGGCTTGGACATCCCCTCCAAAAGGCAGTTCCGCCAGACAGTTGCCTCTGCGATGACTGAGGACAGGACCTTCATCATCTCCACCCACCAGGTCAGGGATATGGAAAATTTGATCGATCCCCTGATAATCCTGCATGACGGGGCGGTCATATTCAATGATACGGTAGACTCGATCACTGACAAGTTTGTCATGGATCTTGTCACTACCGAACCGGATAAGGGTGAGGAGGTGGCCTACAAGGAGAAAGTCCTTGGAGGCTGGATGGTCCTTAAGGAGAGGGATGAGAAAGAGGGGGGCAAGGGACAGCCTTTGGACCTGGAGACCCTCTTCAACGTGGTGGTTGAGAACCCCGCATGTATGCAAGGAGGCGTGAAATGAATAGATTTGGCTTATTGATAAACCGTGAGGTGCAGACGAGCAAGCGTGACCTTAGCATATATGCTGCAACCCTGTTTCTGATATTATTCGTATTTGAGACCATTCAGTCCTTTGTTACCCAATACTCCTATTCCGGGTACTCTTCAGCTGTGTATGCAGGGCTTTTTCCTAATTTTCTCTTCTTCGGAGGGCTGATCATAACCAGCATGGCATTTGCAGAGGACATGTTCAGCAAGAATGGACAGCAGGAGTGGCTGATGCTTCCGGCTACCTCATTGGAAAAATTCCTTGCTAAAGGGGTTCTTACAGCCTTTGTCTACCCGGTTGCCCTCATAGCGGTGTTTTTCCTCTCATCTGTGATCACCGAACCTATACAGTTGCTTTTCTTTGGCAATCCGGTCACCCTGTTCAATCCTTTTACAAGGGCGATGGCATCACAGTTGGCACTTTATTGGGTCTGGCACTCAATATTCCTTCTGGGATCGACCTATTTCCACAAGGGACACTTCTTCAAGACGGTCCTTTCATTAGGAGTGATAGGCATTGCCCTGGGCGTACTCGGCCTGCTGTTTGTGAAGATCGTCTTCTCCATCAAGTACGGCTCGTCACTTAGGACGTTCGACGTGATATTCTCGTTCGACTCGTTGCTGTTCCAACCAGCCAGAGGTGCTGCAGGGGCATTCAGGGTTTTCTCCAAGGTCCTCTATTTTGTAGTGCTTCCCCTGTTCTGTTGGGTTACAGCTTTCTTTAGGGTTGAGGAGGTCCAAGCTACAGATGCAGTTTAATAACCGTTCACCCATATATTTGCAAATAGCCCAATATGTCCAGGAACTCATCATCGGATCCGTGTGGATAGAGGAGGAGCGTATTCCCTCAGTCCGCGACATGGCGATGCAGTTGGAGGTAAATCCAAACACGGTCATCAGGACGTACTCTATGCTACAGGAAGAAGGTATTCTGGAAAACCAACGGGGAATCGGATACTTTACCGCCAAGGGCGCCAAGTCCCTGGTCCTCAAGAAAAAACGGAACCACTTCATCAAAAGTGAACTGCCGAATCTTTTCGAATCGATGAGGACCCTGGAGATCAGTCTCGAGGAGATAGAAACCTATTTCCTCCTATTTAAGAAGGAGCACAACTATCATGAAGTCCAATCATAAAAAAAGTAATCGCATGCTACTCATCGGAAGTATATTCCTGGTGGTGTACCTGCTCGCAAGTATCATTTTCGGCTCAGTCATGCTGGATAAAAACATGGTACGAACAAACCGCAACAGGAGTGTCTCCTACTCTGTACTTACGGTAGTTCCAGGGGTAACCTTCACTAAGTAGGGCAGTGGCGCAAAGCCGATCCTCTTTTGAAGGGAGGATACTAATGCATGGGGAGAGACCTTTCCCTCCCTGATTTTCGAACATTCTCTTTTTCATGACATTTCGGCGTATCACCCTAAAGGGAGATACGCCGATTTTCAACCCTGCCGCCTTGATCTTTCCGGTTGCATGTAAGGTGATCTTCTATCGGAGGAGGGGGTATAAAAAGAAGGTTCCCATCCTCAC
>DUPO01000206.1 GCA_012838275.1 Spirochaetales bacterium | reverse complement strand
TCAGGATCATACCCCCCCTGATGCTTCTCTTTTCAATGCTCCTGCTCAGCCTCTTCGAACCCTACGGAAAGGTGCTCTTCTCATTTGGCTCCGTCGCATTCACCCAAGGCTCTGTCGAGATAGCGCTGATCAAGGCGCTCAGGCTCATAAGCCTGCTTGCAGCCAGCCAGTGCATCAGTGCCAGCAACCCCCGTCTCAGTGCAAAAAGTCTGGCATACATCCCCCTCACCTTAGGATACTTCAACCTCCTCTCCGCCTCCTTCAAGGGTTCGACCGGCTCGTTCACCCATCGGGTAGACCAGGCTCTGCTCAGGACAGCCTCCGCAAGCGTCGAATCAGGCAAGGGGAATTCCAATGGGACCAAGAAAATCCCAACACCGCTCTTCATCTCAGTTGTGGCGATAGTCATCGCCGTTGCCATTGCAAGCAAAACATCCTTCTAATATAAATCACTTCACATGTATTACTAATATTTACATATTAAATATTTTTAATGTGATTAGAGAAACATTAACTATGTTTATTTTATGTATTACTGCAACATTTTTTTATATTCTTCACATAGTTTCAAAAACCTCTTGATATAATGGATATTTTTTTATACATTAGAACCATCAAACAGTCAGGAGTCCATCATGGCAAAGAAAGAAACGACAGAAGCAACAGCGGAACTCTTTGAAGGGCAGCAGGAGCTGCAACAACTCATCGAACGGGTTCGCCGAGCACAGATCAAATTCTCCACCTACTCCCAGGAGCAGGTGGACACCATATTCCGCGCAGCTGCCATCGCAGCCAACGACGAGAGGATCTCCCTTGCCATAGCGGCGGTGGAGGAGACAGGCATGGGGATCGTCGAAGACAAGGTCATCAAGAATCACTTTGCCGCCGAATACATCTTCAACCAGTACAAGGATGACAAGACCTGTGGCATCATAGAGAGCGACAAGGCTTTTGGAATCCAGAAAATCGCAGAACCGAAGGGCGTCATCTGCGGCATCATCCCCACCACCAACCCTACCAGCACAGCGATCTTCAAGAGTCTCATCAGCCTGAAGACCCGCAACGCCATCATCTTCAGCCCGCACCCTAGGGCGAAGAAGTGCACCTGCGATGCCGCAAGGATCATTTTGGAAGCGGCTGTGAAGGCTGGAGCCCCAGAGGACATCATCGGCTGGATAGAGGAGCCCTCCATCGCCAAGACCAACTACCTTATGAAGAACCCCCTGATGAGCCTCATCCTTGCTACCGGCGGGCCTTCGATGGTCAAGAGCGCCTACTCCTCAGGCATCCCTGCCATCGGGGTAGGACCGGGAAACACCCCGGCTCTGCTCGACAAGAGCGCCGACATCAAGATGGCGGTCAGCTCTGTACTGATGTCCAAGACCTTTGACAACGGGGTAGTCTGCGCTTCCGAGCAGGCCATCATCTGCCACAAGGATATCTATGCTGCAGTGAAGGAAGAGTTCAGCACCCGCGGAGCATATTTCCTCAGTGCTGAGGAGATCGCAAAGCTCCGCCTTGTCATCCTCGATCCCAAGCGCAACAGCGTCAACGCAGCCATTGTCGGCCAGAGTGCCGAAAAGGTAGCCGAGATCGCCGGGTTCACTGTCCCCAGACACACCAAGGTGCTTGTCGGAGAAGTGACCTCCGTAGGAGCTGAAGAGCCTTTTGCCCATGAGAAGCTCAGCCCCATCCTTGCAATGTACAAGTGCGAAAACTTCGGGGAAGGGACCAATATGGCGGCCACCCTTGTCGCCCTTGGAGGCTTTGGGCATACCAGTGTCCTCTACATCGACGAGGAAGAGAGCGAAAAGGTCAATGCGTTCAGCAGGACAGTAAAGACCAGCCGGGTGCTGATAAACATGCCGGCAAGCCAGGGAGCCATCGGGGACATATACAACTTCCGTCTCGAACCCTCCCTCACCTTGGGCTGCGGATCATGGGGCAACAACTCCATCAGTGAGAACGTAGGACCGAAGCACCTGCTTAACATCAAGACTGAAGCTGCCAGGAGGGAAAACATGCTCTGGTTCAAACTGCCACCCAAGACCTACTTCAAGTACGGATGCCTCCCCCTCGCCCTTGGCGAACTGAAGGGCAAGAAGCGCGCCTTCGTCATCACCGACTCATTCCTCTTCAACAGCGGCATGGCGGACAAGGTGACCGACATCCTCGGCGACTTGGGCATCGAAACCGAATGCTTCCACCAGGTGAAGCCGGATCCGACCCTAGCTACCATCACCGAGGGGATGAAAGCCATCAACGCCTTCAAGCCCGATGTGCTCATAGGCCTCGGCGGAGGATCACCTATGGATGCGGCCAAGATCATGTGGCTGCTATACGAGCATCCCGAGGTGCAGTTTGAAGGCCTGGCCCTCCGGTTCATGGATATCCAGAAACGTATCTACTCCTTCCCCGACATGGGCAAGAAGGCAGAGCTTGTCTGCATTCCAACCACCAGCGGAACAGGTAGTGAGGTGACCCCCTTCGCCATCATCACCGACGAGAAGACCGGCATGAAATGGGCGATCGCAGACTATGCCCTTACCCCGACGATGGCCATCGTCGACAGCGAACTTGCCATGACCCAACCTAAGGGCCTCACCGCAAGCTGTGGCCTTGATGTCCTTACCCATGCCCTGGAAGCCTTGGCCTCCAGCATGTCCACCGACTACACCAACGGCCTGAGCCTCGAGGCGGCGAGAGTGATCTTCAAATACCTGCCCGCAGCATACCGCGACGGTACGGACAAGAAGGCCCGGGAGAAGGTGCACAACGCCTCTACCATTGCAGGCATGGCATTCAGCAATGCATTCCTCGGACTTTGTCACTCGATGGCCCACAAGCTGGGAGCAGCCTTCCATGTGCCCCATGGGATGGCCAACGCCCTGCTGCTGTGCAACACCATCAGGTACAATGCCACGGACAATCCGACCAAACAGGCAGCCTTCCCTCAGTATGAGTACCCCTCTGCTGTCAGCAGGTACGCCAGGGCGGCCGACTACATTGCCATGGCCTTGAACGACCAGGAAAACACACCCTATATCACGATCGACCCCTCATCCACACAGAAAGAGAAGGTTGAGGCTTTGGTACAGGGGATCGAGAAACTGAAGAAGGAGCTGAACATACCCTCATCCATAAAGGAGTGGGG
>DUPO01000205.1 GCA_012838275.1 Spirochaetales bacterium | reverse complement strand
GCCCTGTATCAAAAACATAGACCTGGTGTAGCTGTTCAAATAGAGATGGATCTAAGTTTTTGGCTCCTAACAACCCCTCCTCCTCACCTACGGTGAACAGAAGTCCAAAAGGACCGTAGAGGTCTTTGTTTTCAGCAAGCAATAACGCAAGGGCCACCGCAATTTTATCATCTGCCCCCAAAGCGGTGGTACCATCGCTATGGATAACACCTTCCTGAATGATTGCCTTAACCCCAACGGCGTTGGGTACTGTGTCCAGGTGACAGGCAAAAGTAAGCGGAGGGTTCTCCGTACAGTTTACAAACGCAAGGACATTCCCATAAGCATCCTGCCGGTAGGAGATTCCCTGCTTCTGCAACAATTTTAAAACATGGCTGCGAAGCAGTTGCTCCTTCCCACTCGGACTGTCGATGGAGACAAGGCTCAAGAACAACTCGACCAGACGTTCGGTCATAATCCCTCCTAATACACAAAGCGCAACACTACATCTGCCCTTCATGCTGAATATTTCCTACCTGTGAAGCATACTGCAAAACTTCTCCCTAGCGAACGGTGCAATCGCATATCTACAAGTCTAGCGAAAATCGATCAAGAAGGGATATGTTTCAGTAGAAATACAGATTCAGTTCAAATAGAATGAACAGATAGGAGAAGAGCCCATGCTGATACACTGTTCGCGCAAACTATATGACAGCCTTGCTTACCCAGTAGAGATACCCCTCGCTGAATATGAGACCTTGTACAGCTGGTATGGTTTGGCTTTCTATGATGATGAGTTCGAATCCTATATCATGCTCTATAACGAGGCTCATGCACTACCCATCGTTGTGCAGGTAGGAGAGAGCGACATTACAGGCTCTTTCCTGCTTGAAGCCATCCGTTTGGCCCTGCTCGACCAAGGTTATGACAGTGACCTTGTAACAAGGTATATCAAGGAGGGCCAAAGGGTAACCTTCGCCCCCAGTGGCAACCAAAACTCCCTTGCTAGGGCCAACAGGCTGATCGATTCGGCTTTCTCTCTGGATGGAGATATCTGGAAAGCAGGAAAGACGCTTTCCGAACGTGAGGTAACCTACAAGAAAAGACGCATCGTCCCCTCTCTTGCAATGAAGGAGGCCTTGGAGGCAGAAAGTAAGGAAATACTAAGATCTCTGTATATGGTAGTACCCTTACACGTCACCTTACGACTCACTTCACGCTTCAAGGTATATAGGGATTTTCTGGTACCAATAACCATCACATTTGCAGAGATTCACGAGATGCTGCAAATTGGGTTCGGATGGGATGATATGCACCTGCACGTATTCAAAATAGGGCGCCATATTAGGATTGGCAAACCCTCCAATTTTTCTGAGATGTTTGAGTCTGGAGAATTTGTCGATGAGCATATAATCCATTTGGGAGACCTCTCGTCCGGCATCAAGAGTATCTTGTATCTCTATGATTTTGGGGATGGATGGGAGCACACCATCAGGATAGGCAAGCGAAAATTGCAAGCTGAAAAACCTCTTGTACTCTGCACCGGTGGTGAGGGCGACTCCCCCTGGGGGGATTGTGGGGGCCCCTATGGCTACGAGGAGATGGTCGATATCCTCTCAGACCCTGAGCATGAGCAGTATGAAACTATCAACGACTGGGTCGGGGAGCGTGATCTGCAACGTTTCAAGAAAAATCAGATCAACTACATGCTGGAGAGGCTTCTCTAACATTCATAACAATCTCCTCCATTCTTCTCCACTCCATATTGACTCGAAGCTGCCCATTATCCTATACTTTGAACGTTCAAAGTAGGAGGTTGTACATGAAACGATTCTTTCTTATCACACTTGTTTTGTCAGTTGTCCTTCTGGGTTGTCAGAAGGTTGAAAATACACAGGGCTCCTCATTCTCATCGGAGAACAAGATGTCTGTGGTTACCACCATCGGCATGATCGGTGATGTCGCTGCCAACATCGGGGGGGAACGGGTTGATGTCTACTCCATGATGGGCGCAGGGGTAGACCCTCATCTCTACAAGGCAAAGGCAGGAGACCTGAACAGGCTCAACAAAGCTGACCTGATCCTGTATAACGGCCTTCATCTGGAAGCGAAGATGGGTGATGTGCTGGAACAACTATCAAAGACGAGAAACATCAAGGCGATCGAGGACGGGATTACAGAGGATACTCTGATTATTACCGACCAGGCCCATGATCCGCACATCTGGTTTGATGTCAGCAACTGGATGATAGCTTCCAATATCATCCTTGAGGCCCTGATACGAACAGACCCCGATGGTGAAGCATATTACCGTGAGAATCACGCCATCTACTTGCAGAAGTTGAAAGATCTCGATGCTTATACAAAGGAGAAGGCTTTTACGATACCCGAAGAGCGTCGTATCCTTATAACAGCACATGATGCCTTCAACTACTTCGGACGGGCATATGGTTTTGAGGTAAAGGGACT
>DUPO01000204.1 GCA_012838275.1 Spirochaetales bacterium | reverse complement strand
TTTCTTTCCGGGGGTTGTTGACAAAACTACAGCGATATTGTAGTTTGCTACTTGCTACGAGGGCGTAGCGAAGCTGGTTATCGCGACGGCCTGTCACGCCGTAGATCGCGGGTTCGAGTCCCGTCGCTCTCGCTTGTTAGAACCGCCTTGAAATTTCAAGGCGGTTCTTTTACACTTTGACCCCTGTTACTTTTTTTGGGAGGCATAATGAGAGTACTTATAGGCATGAGCGGAGGCATCGATTCAACAGTTGCCGCATACCTGCTCAAACAACAGGGCCATGAAGTTGTGGGTGTTACCATGACAATCTGGAACAATCGCTCCGATCTCCCCACCCCCAAACAGAGCAACTCCTGCTTTGCCCCTGACAAGACAGAAGACCTACAGAAGATCAAGGCCATCTGTGCCAAGCTGGGTATCGAGCATCAGACACTTGAGCTCAGTGACCAGTTTGAACAGCAGGTGTTGAGAAACTTCAATGATGATTATATGAGTGGCAAGACCCCCAATCCCTGTGTCTGGTGCAATTCCAAGATCAAGTTTGGGGCCATGGTCGACTATGCTCGGGAAAAAGGCCTTCAGTTCGACAAGTTTGCCACCGGCCACTATGCACGTATTGTGGAGAAGGATGGTAGGTATGCCATTGCTCGTGCTGCGGACCTGAAGAAGGACCAGTCCTACTTCCTCTACCGCCTGACCCAGGAGCAACTCGCCTCCACGCTTTTCCCCCTAGGATCCTTGCATAAGGATGAGGTGCGCCGCATCGATGAAGAGCAAAACTTCCATAGTGTCCGTGAGCAAGAGAGCCAGGACTTTTATGGAGGGGATTATACTGACCTGCTGGAAACAAGCAGTAAAGAGGGTGACATCGTCGACCTCGACGGCAATGTGCTTGGAAAGCATGAGGGGATTTGGCACTACACCATAGGTCAGCGCAAAGGCCTGGGCCTTGCAGCGGAGAAGCCTCTTTATGTTCTGGAGCTCAGGGCCGACTCCAATGAGGTTGTCGTGGGATTTGTCGAACACACCTATAACAGTTCAGTGACCGCGGGCAGTGTTGTCTGGGGCCTTACAGACCATCTTGGCTCTGAAGTTGATGTCCAGGCCAAGATACGCTCCACAGGCTATCCTGTGGCTGCCAGGGCTCGCCAGGAAGAGGATGGCAGGATTACCGCTATCTTTGATTCCGAGGTGCAAGCGGCAACACTTGGGCAGTCCCTGGTCCTGTATGACGGGCCTCTCATCCTTTGCGGAGGGATCATAGAACGGGTAGGGTGATGGTTGCGATTGTATAGACTGCCAATTATGGGTATGCTATATCCACATAGGAGATAAGCAATGCGAGTAATTATTCAGGACGATTATGAGAATTTGTCCCTTTGGGCGGCACGACATATAGCCAACAGGATCAGGGATTACAAACCTACAGAGGCCAAGCCCTTTGTTCTGGGGCTACCCACAGGATCATCACCTTTGGGCACGTATGCTGAACTTATCAAGCTCAACAAAGAAGGATACATCTCCTTTGAGCATGTGGTGACCTTCAACATGGATGAGTATGTAGGTCTGGAGCGAGAGCACGAGCAAAGCTACCACACCTTCATGTGGAACAATTTCTTCAGCCACGTCGACATCAAGGAGAAGAACGTACATATCCTCGATGGCATGGCCACTGACCTGGTAGCCGAGTGTGAAGCCTTTGAAGATGCAATCGCCTCCTATGGTGGCATTGAGCTCTTTTTGGGTGGAATCGGTTCTGACGGCCACATCGCTTTCAACGAACCTTTTTCCAGTCTCAGCAGCAAGACCCGCATCAAGAGCCTTACCTATGATACCAAAGTCATGAACAGCAGGTTTTTCGATAACGACATCAATAAGGTCCCTTCTACAGCACTGACTGTTGGGATCAAGACCATAACCGACAGCAAGGAGGTGGTCATCCTGGTAAACGGGCACAACAAGGCCCTTGCCTTGGAAGCTGCCGTCGAAGGGGCTGTGACCCATCGCTGGACCTGCAGCGCCCTGCAGCTGCATCCCAAGGCTGTCATTGTCTGTGACGAACAGGCCTGCGGCGAGCTGAAGGTGAATACCTACAAATACTTCAAGGATATCGAATCCGATAACCTTGACGTGAAGAAGATGGTTCGCTGAAATAGGGGGGCTGGCAGACTCTCTGTTTGCATCCCCCTATAGCTCTGGACCATCATACAGGGAAAACGGATCCGGCTGGATCCGTTTTTCATGTATGGGGGAATTGTTTGTTTTGGACGGGCCTGACACAAGAGCGTGCAGACCATCATCTTGTATTAGGCTTCTGCCGACAAGCCAAGCTCCTGTACGACCTCCATGGCCACTGCCGGCCTGTCGGTCATGATCGAGTCCACTCCCATCTTGAACAGCCGCACCATCTCCTTTTTGTCATTTATGGTCCAGACCTGGATAATGGCACCCCTGTCATGCATGGCCTTAATGAAGGATGGGGTGATGACTTCGATTCGTCCCTGCCTTGGAGGGACCTGGAAGATTATCTGTCTCGTCTTGTGAAGGCGTCTGGGCAGGGCTTTTGTCTTGTGCAAGATCAAAAAACGCAATACCTCGCTGGTGGTGATGCTGGTAGTGATCCGTGGCTCCTTTCTGCGTAGGAGCTTGAGGTTCGAAAAATGGAATGAAGCCCCCAAAACCCGTTTTTTTGCCTGATTCTTTTCAACTACCGAAATGAAGGCATCAACGATGGGTTCCCCCTTGGTTTTCAAGTCCACATTGAAGCGTTGGGCAGGACACGCCTTGAGAGCTTCGTCCAAAGTGCACAACTCCACACCTTTACCCCTGAAAGGGTAGGTGGCTCCCCCATCGGCGGAGAAGGAATACCCCGCATCATAGCTCTTCAGCTCTTCGAGGGTATGGTCTTCGATCCTTCCTGTCCCGTTGGTGTTTCTGTCCAGGGTGGGGTCATGCCAGATGACCAGGACTCCGTCACGGCTCAAATGTACGTCTGTTTCGATGACATCCACGCCCATCTTGTAGGCGCTCAAGAAAGCTTCAAGCGTATTTTCCGGAAAGTTGGCACTGTCACCCCTATGGGCAACTACACGGGGAAGGGGATCGAAGAACGAGTTATACATCTTCCTTTGGTTCCTTATGGGCCCTGATCCTGCTCATTTTCACAAAGACCTTCTCCATTTTCTGGATTTCGCTTTCGGTAAGTGAGGCTCGAGCAAACACATCCCTCAGAAAGCGGTAGGTCCACAGTTTCTCATGGGCCTGTTTGAAGTAGCCGATCTCATCCATGGCCGAAGTTGCATTAGCAGCTGCATGCTCACAGCGGGCCTGCTCAACCGGAACAGCTTGTACCGGCCATGTCTTGATCTTGTCAAAGAGGTTGAAAGTGATGATCTGGACGGCTTGGGCAAGATTCAGCGAGGGAAAATCCTCACTGGTAGGGATGCTTACCACCGCTGCACACTGGGCCACTTCCTCGTCAGTGAGTCCGTCGGATTCGCGGCCGAATACGATAGACACAAGCCCTTCTCCGGTGCTTTGTACCCGGGAAGCGAGTTGCTCTGGGTTCAAGACGCTGTCTTTTCTGAATTTTCCCTGACGTCGGGTAGAGGCGATAGTGAGAACGCTTGTCTCCAGGGCCTCAGACAGGGTTTCGTACCTCTTTGCATTCTCCCAGACATCCCTTGCATGCAGGGCAAGGGTCCGTACCCGATTCTCATCGTATTCCCTGTCACCTATCAGAACCAAGCGCGTGATGCCCATGGTCTTCATGGCGCGGCATACAGAACCGACATTGGCACCGTCTTGAGTGCCAACCAGCACGATCTGAATTCTACCCAAATTACTCTTTTGATCCATACATAGAGTCATATCAGATATTGAAGCTTTTTCCAAGCTGGTCTATAGTTGTTTTATGACAGACACACCCCAGGCGAATAACCGATACATACAGATTTTCCTTGGAATTCTTGCAACCCTCGCAATCCTTGCGGTCCTCAAACTTTCAAAAGATGTGACCATCCCCCTGATTCTGTCATTTTTCTGCTTCCTTATTTTCAGCCCTCTGGTACGTCGACTCGACAAACTTCACATCCCTAGGATTTTTTCTGTCACCCTAGTCATGGTTTTGCTGCTGTTTTTCTTCATCGCTGCAGGTTGGTTTGTCATCATGACTGTCGATACCCTGGTCAGGCTCATCCCTTTCTATGCCGACAAGGTGGTCTCCCTTGACCGCCTGCTCTCCAGCAAGCTCTCACAGTTTATCGAAATGCCCGCTGGTACCTCCTTCCTTGCTGTGCTTCCTGTCAACTGGTCGAACCTCGCCATAAGCAGCCTGACAAGCATATCCAACAAGTTCCTTTCGGTAACAAAGATAGCGATGCTAGTATTTATTTTTTTCTTGTTCCTTTTATTGGAACGGCAGAGTGCCATACCCAAGTTGTTGGCCGCTGTCCCCCGGAGCAAGGGCCTGAAGATAGCAGTGCTTTTTAAACGCATCACACGACAGATATCCAAGTACCTGTGGCTCAAGGTTGTCATCAGTGCGATGACAGGTGTCCTGTTCTACCTTACTGCCTTGGTGACCGGCCTTGACCTTCCTCTTCTTTGGGGAGTGCTCGCCTTCGTCTTCAACTTCATCCCTTCCATAGGCTCGCTGATCATCACCACCCTCACCATTGCAATGGCCCTGATTCAGTTTGCCCCGAACTGGTCCAATGTGATCTACGTAGGCATCATGACTATCAGCATACAGACGATCCTTGGCAATATAATCGATCCGAAACTGCAGGGGGGACAACTTAACCTCTCTCCGTTCGTCATCCTCGTATCCCTCTCCTTGTGGGGGTATATCTGGGGCATCCCGGGGATGTTCCTCTCCGTGCCCATAACCAGTGTCCTTCAGATCCTCTGTGCAAACGTCAAGTCCCTCAGACCGATCGCCATCCTGATCAGCAGCGGCAAGAGCTACCAGCGTGAAAGCGAGAAGCAAAACGCCCTTGCCCGCTACCTGCGGAAGCAGGATAAGCTCAAACGGGGGGAAAACCCTTCCGACAAGAGCAGGGAACAGGCTGAGGACATTGAGGCGACAGGCTCCTACCATAGGGGTGATTTCATCATGCCGGAGAACTTTGGCGAGAAGAAATGAACGATTTCCCCCTTCTTAGTGATGAAGATGCCCACCAGTACGCCCGCCATACCTTCTCCCATACCCCTGAAGACCTCCTGGCTTTCAAAGACCTGATACTCGGCTTCTATGCCGAGCATGGTCGTCACTTTGTCTGGAGAGATACAAGCGACCCCTACGCCATCCTTGTCTCGGAGGTGATGCTCCAACAGACTCAAACGGGCAGGGTAAAGCCAAAATATGAGACCTTTCTCTCCTGTTGGCCCTCGTTTGCCTTTTTGGCAGAAGCCTCGACAGAGGAATTGCTTTCCGTTTGGAAAGGGCTAGGATACAACCGGCGGGCGCTGAACCTCCGTAGGAGTGCCAGGATGACCGAGGAGTGGGGCTGGACCATTCCCAATGACCGGGTTTTCATAGAATCCCTGCCGGGAGTGGGTAAGGCTACAAGTGCCGCTATCAGGAGTTTTTGCTTTGGCGAGAAGTCCGTCTACCTTGAAACGAATATCCGCCGTGTCCTGCTTACCTGCTTCTACCCGGAACAGGAGGAGGTGAAGGACAAGGAGCTTGAACTGTTGCTCGATGAGCTGAGCCTCATCAATGAGGACATGAAGAGCTGGTACTACGCTCTGATGGATTACGGTGTCCTGCTCAAGGCCCTTTTCCCTAACGCAAACAAGCGTAGTGCCCACTATACCAAACAGAAGAAATTTGAGAATTCCAACCGTCAGATACGGGGACAACTCATTCATCTGCTTACCGACACCGGTCCGAAGCCCCTTTCCACAATCTATGACCTGCTACGTCATTTTGAAGATGAACGGGTACTCAACTCCCTCGGTCAATTGGAGGAGGAAGGGTTTGTCCAGGAAAAAGAGGGTGTGTATAGGATCAGTGAGGAGTAGTCTTCGCTTTATCTGCCAGCAGATTCCCACCCATTCCAATAAGCATCAGGATGGCTCCTATGAGAAGGTTGGCTGAAAAGGCATCAAAGAACAGGGTGTCTATAGCCAGACTCATCAAAATTTGGGCAGAAGAGAGCAGCAAAGCTGAATAGATCGCAGGTACCTTGATGATGACGTACGAAGTTGAGACCACAACAAAGATAGCTAGGAGGCCTCCGCTGAAGATAAGCAGGGATGATACCGATGGTAGGTTCTGGATGCCTGTGATGGTCGGCTTGGGTGCTGTGATGAAGTAGAAGAGCACTCCTGCTATGAGGCCTGTAAGGAAGTTGTGCCTGGAAGCGAATATCGGCCCCTTATAGCTTGCAAAGGTGCTGTTCAGCACCATCTGCGTCATGGTCAGTGCCCCTGCCAAGAATCCCAATAGGATGAATCCAAAGACAAAGGTACCCTCTCCTCCGAGTGCCATGATGAAAATTCCTGCGGCGCTGATGCCCAGGCTCGCTATCTTTCTGGGAGTGAGCTTCCGTTTTTTCATGCCCATAAAGCCGGTCAGGTCAAAAACCACCGAGAAAAAACTTTGCCCGAAGACCGTGCTTGCCATCGCAAGGGACGCTCCGGTATAAATGATCGTATAGTAGTTGCAGTTTAGGATAACCAGACCGAATATACCGTTGAACCAGAGGTACAAAGGGGCGCTCCTGCGCTTGGGGTTGATATTCCTGTTGTTTTTTCCTGCCCACAGCAGGAGGGAGAGAAAAACCAGGCCGATACTATGGTTGACGATAAGAGAAACACCCATGGTCACTTGCAGACCCAACTGGGTGTTGGCTACTACCATGATAGAGATTATCATGCCGGTAATAAAATCAAGGAATAGATAGAGTGCCTGTTGCATGTTGGATATTGTACTGCGTTTGCTCTTGTCAAGCCAGTAAATAAATCCCTACAATGAGTCATGACAGTTCAACCGATCGATACCAGTAAGACAGCTATGTTGGAAGAGGCCCTCCTTGCCAAGGCTATGCCGCCGGGAAGCCTTGGCGAATTGGCCCGCCTGGCCATCAGGATAGCGCTCATCACTCCAAAGCCGCTTTCCAGGCTTGCACTGCTGCTCTTTGCAGGAGACCACGGCATAGTCGCTGAAGGGACGACCCACAGCCCTCAGGAGATAACCTGGCAACAGAGTGTGAACTTTGCAAAAGGGGGAGGGGCATGTGGGCTCTTCGCACGAGTTCACGAGGTGGACCTCACCGTAATCGATATGGGAGTGGATCACAGCTTCTCACCATCTGATGGAATTGAGGACTGCTCGCTGGGACGTGGGACCAGGAATTTCCTGCTTCAGGACGCCATGGATATGAAGCAGTGCCAAACAGCCATGGAGTTGGGCAAGGAGCATGTCCGTACGAAAAGACTGGCCGGTTTTGATTGCATTGCCTTTGGTGAGATGGGGGTAGGCAATACCAGCAGTGCCTCAGCCATCGCCGCTGCCGTCACAGGGTTGCCGGTGAGAAGGATTACCGGCAAGGGAAGCGGCCTCAGCGATGAGGAGCTCGAGTACAAGTGTTCCGTACTCGAGCGTTCCCTGGAGAAACACCCCTCACGCGATCCTTTGCAGGTGCTTGCCTCCCTGGGAGGATTTGAGATAGCGGGCATTGCAGGGGGGATCATCGAAGCTGCTTCGCTCTCCATGCCGGTCCTGCTCGACGGGTTTATCGTTACCGCTGCAGCCCTGATAAGTTGTGCCTTGGAGCCCAACTGCAAGGACTACCTCATCCCGTGCCACCTGTCGGCACTTGAAGGGCATGACCTGCTCTTGCACTATCTCGAACTACCCGCTCCACTTCTGTCCTTGGGAATGCAGTTGGGGGAGGGGACAGGCTCCCTTACTGCCTGGCCGATCATCAGGCAAGCCAGCAGCATCCTCTCAGAAATGACAAGTTTTGATACTGGCGGGGTGACAGACAGCACCTCCTTGTTGAAGGAAAAGGGGTTGTTGCCATGAGAATAGGAACCACCAGCTATATCCTTGCGGATGACATCCTGCCCAATGTGCGTTACCTCGCCCCGCTAATCGATGATATCGAACTGGTGCTGTTTGAAAGCGAAGGGGAGGACAACCTCCCTACCAAGAGTGTGGTTCGGAGCTTGAAAACACTTGCCCGGGAGCATGATCTTACCTATACCGTCCACTTCCCCCTCGATGTCTATCCGGGCTCAACGGACAAACGGGTCCGACAGAGGACCTTGGACACCTACATGAAGATTCTGGATCTGACCCAAAGCCTCGACCCTTTCGCTTATATCCTGCATCTTACTCCCGATCTCTACGGGGTTTCCCCCTCGCATGACATTCCTGCATGGCTCTCCTCTCTGGATGAGAGCTTGTGCATGCTGTTGGAACGCACCTCCCTCGATAGCCAGATGTTCTGCGCAGAGACCCTGAGCTACCCCTTTGCCCTGGTAAAGTCTCTGGTAGACAAGCATGATCTTGCAGTCACCCTCGATATCGGACATGTCTGGATGATGGGCTATGATGCAAATCAGAGCTGCTCTTCCCTGCTTGCAAAGAGCCGTGTCTGTCATCTTCATGGCGTTGACAGTTTGTCAGAGGACCACAAAAGCCTGACTGAGGGAGACCCCCTGCTTATCGAGGGGTTCCTCTCCTCGCTGATGCAGCAGCAAGAGATGGATGGCAAGGAGCGGGTGCTCACGTTGGAGGTGTTCAATCAGCATGACTTTCTTACATCCCTCTCCCTCTTGCGGGAAAGCCATGCTATGATGGAAAAAAGAGAGGAAAGCAAGCTATGGCAACAATTGATCTGAAGAGGGCTCAGACCCATGCATCCCCCCTCGGGGAGACCAAGGGATCCATCTCCTCCACAACCAGTGGTGTGCGCATACAAACCCGGTTAAAAAGCCAGACCAGCCTCATCATTGGGGGAGGTCGCAGCGGGAAAAGTTCCTATGCCCAGGATTATGCCCTCAGTGTCTCCGAAGGGACTTCCAGCAGGGCTTACATCGCTACTGCGGAGCCTATTGACCGGGAGATGAAAGAGCGCATTGCAGCGCATCAGAAGGACCGTGCGGACCGGTTCATAACCATTGAGGAGCCGCTGGACCTCGCTCAGGCCATAGGTCAGCTTCCCCCTTCAGTGCAGGTCTGTGTTGTGGACTGCCTTACCGTCTGGTTGGGAAACCTCCTATTCCATAAGAAAGACACCGCCGATGAGATCAGGAAGCTGATCACCATCCTTAAGGATCCTCCCTGTGATATCCTTCTGGTTACTAATGAGACAGGCCTTGGCATCATTCCCTCCGATGCGGAAAGCAGGGCTTTTCGTGATATAGCGGGGTGGATGAATCAGGATATCGCATCAGTATCCAAGAATGTGATTCTCCTGGTAGCAGGACTTCCCTTGGCACTCAAAGGAGAAGTGCTGTGATCGAAACTGGGTTTTCGGGTGCTTTCCGCACCCTTACCCGCTTTCCGATTCCCGGCAAGGAGACCGCTAGGGAGAGCCGCACGCTTTTCTGGTTTCCCCTTGTCGGCTCTGTCTTGGGAGCCTTTTCCGTCCTCCTTGCCCTTCTGCCGGTCCCTTCTCTTGTCCGTTCCTCCCTCATCATCGCCTGTTCGGCATACCTGACACGGGGGTTTCATCTTGACGGGCTCTGTGATGTGGCAGATGGGTTTGGAGGGGGCTGGACCAAGGAAGCGACCCTGCGCATCATGCGCGACTCCAGCGTGGGTGCCTTTGCACTCATAACCTTGGTCTGTACCCTGCTTGTACAGGTCTTTGTCATAGCTGAGCTACTCGACTACCTTCCTCTTTTGGTGTTCGTCCCAGCCTTGGCCAGGACGATGGTTGTCGTGGCAACCGGCCTCTCCTCCTATGCTAGGGAGGGGGAGGGCACAGCATCGTCCTTGGTGAGCCAAAGCGGCGCAGGCCATATAGTCGGCCCTGTTGTCCAGCTGATACTTTTTCTGGCCTTGCTGTTCCTTCGGGAGAGTCCCTCCTTCGCCCCTGCATGTTCGGCCTCTCTTTTCGCCCTGGTCATGACAGGGTTTCTCCTGCATAAGAGCAAAAGGCGTATCGGAGGGGTCACCGGTGATGTATTGGGAGCCATAGAGGTCCTTTCCGAGAGCGCCGCCTATCTCGGGGCCTTGATGTTATTGACCTTTACGGGGTAATTTTCCCCCATACTATACGTAGGAGTTCTTACATGATGGATATTGTCTGCCTGGATTTGGAAGGGGTGCTGGTACCCGAAATTTGGATTAATGTTGCCCAGAAGACCGGGATAGAGGAGTTGCGTCTGACAACACGGGATATCTCGGACTACGATGTGCTGATGCAGGGAAGGCTAAAGATTCTCAGGAAATACAACCTGAGCCTGGCTGATATACAGGATGTGATCGCAACAATCGAGCCCCTTTCCGGTGCCCTTGATTTCCTTTCAGAGCTCCGCAGCAAGACTCAGGTGCTGATCCTGAGCGATACCTTCACCGAGTTTGCCAAACCGTTGATGAGCCAGCTTGCATGGCCGGCTCTCTGGTGCAACAATCTGATTGTAGATGAGAGCGGCATGATAGCAGATTACAAGCTGCGTATCCGCGATGGCAAGTTCCACGCTATCAAGGCCCTGAAGGGTCTGAACTTCCGAACCTTCGCCGCAGGAGACTCCTTCAACGACCTGTCGATGATCGGGGAGGCCGATGCGGGCTGTCTTTTCAGAGCCCCTGAGGCAATAGTGAAAAGCCATCCGCATCTGAAGCAAGTGACTACGTATCGGGAGTTCTCTAGTGTAATACAGGAGTTCTTGGAAGGATGAAGCGCAAGGAATATTTCTCTCTAGCCATTACGATGCTCGTCCTCCTCCTTTCGATGCTTAGCGGCTATGTATTGCTCGCACTGGTCTATGAGGGAAACCCTTTGCTTGTCGGCTCGATCGGGCTCGTAGTGGTATTGGTCTCCTGTTTTTTGGTGGTGTATCTGTACAAAATGAGAAAACTGGTAGATGAGGACAAAGAGGATGAAAGCAAGACTGAAAAATGAGCTGCTCCAGGCCCATGCCTGGCAAGAGAGAAAGACAGTGGTGTTCATGAGTGACTTCGGCTCCTCTGATGGGGCTGTAAGCGCCATGCATGGGGTGGCCAATGCGGTCTCGAATCACCTTCGCCTTTCTGATCTCACCCATGAGATTCCACAATTCAACATCTGGGAGGCCTCTTATCGCCTGATGCAGGCGATGACCTACTGGGCTGCCGGAACGGTCTTTGTTTGCGTGGTCGATCCTGGGGTCGGCAGTGATCGCAAGAGTGTTGTCGCCCTCACAGCGAGCGGCCATCTGGTCGTTACCCCCGACAACGGCACTCTTACCCATATAGCCGAGCATGTCGGCATCCTGGAGGTGAGGGAGATTTCGGAGGGTGCGAACCGCCTGGCGGGAAGCCAGAGAAGCTACACCTTCCATGGCCGCGATGTCTATGCGTATACCGGAGCCCGTCTCGCCGCATCCCTGGTTGACTTTGAGCAGGTCGGTCCTCCCCACAGCAAACCTGTGAAGCTCAAGCTTGAAAAAGGCCGCCTCGAGGGGGATACCCTGGTGGGGGCCATCGACATCCTCGATACCCGTTACGGTTCGCTTTGGACCAATATCAGTGATGAGTTCCTTGAAGAGATGGGGATCCCCTTCGGTTCCATGCTGCGTGTGACCATCTCCAAGGATGAACGGATTGTCTACGGCTATCCGGTAAAGCTCTGCAGGGGATTCACCGACGTAGGGAAGGGAGAGCCCCTGATCTATGTGAACAGCCTGCTCAATCTCGGCCTTGCCCTCAATCAGGGAAGCTTTGCCTCCGAGTACGGAATTGGTACAGGGGAAGGGTGGAAGATTACTTTTTCAGTGGTATCATAAGCGTATGAAGCGCTTGCAATAGGAGGTTCGTATGGAGAAGTCCAAAGGGATGCAGCCTGTGAAGATGGTTGTAGTCATTGCTATCGGAGCCGCCCTGTATGGGGTTGGCGGCCTGTTGAGTGTACCTGTCTTTGCCAATACCACGATCAAGCCAGCTATGGCTATCCTAGCTTTGGTAGCTGGGATGTATGGCCCTATAGTCGGGTTTTTGGTCGGCTTTCTCGGACACTGGCTTACCGACATGTTTGCAGGATGGGGTGTCTGGCCCACCTGGATGTTGGGCAGTGGGATCGTTGGAATCGTTATCGGCCTGTTTCCCATGCTTACCAAACATGCTTTGGACAAGGGTATCTTTACCACCAAGCAGATCGGCCTCTATATCGCCCTTGCCTTTTTGGGAAACTTCTTCGGATACCTCATCAGCGCACTGCTTGACTTCTTGCTGTTTGCAGAGCCCCTGGACAAGGTCATCACCCAGCAGCTGATCATTGCAATCACCAATACTGTAGTCATCGGTATCCTTGGTACCCTGCTGATGATGCTTGTGGCCAAGCGCAATAAGGACAGCAGCAACCTGAGCCTGGATACCAGCAAGTAGGGATGCAAGAGCCGATTATCTCGTTCAAGGATTTTCAGTTCACCTACAAGGCCCAGAAGTTCCCTACGATCAAAGGCATCTGCCTCGATATCCATCGGGGTGAGAAGGTCTTGCTCGTGGGGCCTTCTGGCAGTGGGAAGAGCACCTTGGGCCACTGTATCAACGCACTCATTCCCAATGCCTTCGGTGGAAAGATCGAAGGTTCGGTCACTGTCGCTTCCCTTGACGTCTCAAAGAGTGACATCTACGAGGTGAACCGCCACGTTGGAACTGTCCTGCAGGATAGCGATGCTCAGTTTGTCGCCCTTACCGTGGAGGAGGATATCGCCTTCTCCCTGGAAAACCAGTGCATGAGCCAGAGCGAGATGATCCCTCTGGTCACCGGCATGGCAAATATTGTGGGAATGCAGGATTTCCTCAAGCAGAGCCCCCAGGATATCTCCGGAGGCCAAAAGCAGAGGGTAAGCCTTGCCGGAGTTCTGGTTGATGATGTGGATATCCTCATCTTTGACGAACCGCTCGCCAATCTCGACCCTGAGACAGGCAAGCGTGCCATAGCCCTCATTGATGAGCTGCACAAAAGGACCGGCAAGACAATCATCATCATCGAGCATCGTCTTGAGGATGTCCTCTCTTGTCCTGTAGATCGCATCCTTCTGCTTGAGGATGGCCTTCTCGTTTGCGATACCACCCCTGAAAAACTCCTTTCAGGATCCCTATTGGAAGAGAAGGGGATCCGTGACCCGCTCTACCTCTCCGCACTCAGGCAGAGTGGGGCGGACCTTACCAAGGCCAGGGGCATCGCTTCCATCGATACCATTGATCTTGAACCCTACTGCCCCTTGGTGCGTACCTGGTATCAGGCAAGACCGAAAAGGGTGGAACAGGAAGGCCTGAAGAGCCAGCTGGTCATATCTGACCTCAGCTTTTCGTATGATGGGATCAGGGATGTGCTGTCAAACGTCTCAGCTGAGATATGCGAAGGGGAGATGATCAGCATCCTGGGAAAGAACGGGGCTGGCAAGTCGACCCTTGCCCAGATCCTCATGGGGATCAACCAGCAGGACAGCGGAACCATCAAGTTTGAAGGGGAGGATATCTCCCCCCTCTCCGTCACCGAACGGTCGGCTCTGATCGGATTTGTGATGCAGAACCCCAACCACATGATCAGCCACTCCATGATCTACGATGAAGTCGCCTTCGCGTTGCGGCAAAAGGGGTACTCCGAAGAGGAGATACGCCCTCGGGTGATGGATATCCTGGAGCTCTGTGGTCTGCGGGCCTACCACGCCTGGCCCATATCCGCCTTGAGTTTCGGACAGAAGAAGCGGGTTACCATAGCCTCCATCCTGGTGACCGAACCGAAGATACTCATCCTTGACGAACCTACAGCCGGGCAGGATTATGTCCGTTACTCCCTTTTGATGGAGTTCCTCAGTACGCTCAACAAAAGGATGCGCCTGACCATCCTCTTCATCACCCACGACATGCATCTCGCCTTGGAGTACACCGACCGCTCTTTGGTGCTCTCAGACGGGTTGCTGCTTGCTGACGAGCGCGTCAGTGAGGTTTTCAGCAACAAGGAGCTGCTGCACCAGGCCAATTTGACAGTGACAAGCCTGTATACGTTGGCCGAACGGTGTGCGATCGAGGATATTCCTGCTTTTATCGACTGTTTTATCCAAGGGGAGAAAAACCGCCGTCCTGAAGGGTTTGAGGCTGTCTCCCTCGAGAGAGAGGAGCTGCCGAAGTTGCAGGGAAAAAGGCCGAAGAAGAAAAAAAGGGTTGTCAGAGAGAAGGAGAGCGGTAAAAAGTTTGGCTTTGCCTTGAGTTACGAAGACACCTCTTCCTTCGTCCACTCCCTGAACGGAGTGACCAAATTGCTCTTTTTCATGCTTTGGATAGTGCTCTGTCTCACCACATTTGACCTTCGTATCCTTATTCCTTCTATGGTTTTCGCTCAATTTGCCCTTGCCTCATGCAAGGTCCCCATGAAGAAGTTTCGCCCGTATATCATTGCAATGACCTCAGTCATCCTCATCAATGCCCTGTTCATCTACCTGTTCTCGCCAGACCAAGGGCAACGGTATCTGGGAACGAGCCACCTGTTGTTGGGATCCTCCTCTCACCGGTACGCCCTTACATTTGAGACGCTGTTTTATCTCGTTGTGGTTTGTCTGAAGTACCTCTCCATCTTTCCCATGGCCCTGTTGTTTGTGACTGCCACCCATCCTTCGCAGTTCTCCTCTTCGCTTAACAGGATAGGGGTACGCTACAAGACCAGCTATGCTGTAGGGTTGGCGATGAGATACCTGCCTGAGGTCACCTCGGCATATACTCATATCCTGCACGCCCAGATGGCACGCGGAGTGGACATCTCCAAGAACGTCCCTCTCAGACAGAGAATCTCCTCCGTAGGGAAAATCCTGGCCCCTTTGGTGCTCTCTTCCCTCGACCGCATCGATGTGGTTGCCAATGCAATGGTCCTCAGGGGTTTTGGCAAATATCCGAGAAGGAGTTGGTACCTCTCCAAAAAGATGAAATTTTCTGATGTACTTGTCCTTATTCTCATGCTATGCTGGATTTCCCTTAGCCTCTACCTGCGTTTTGGCAAGGGCGTGATGTTCTGGTTTCCCTTTTACTAGGGAGTTATAGCAGCTTGGCTGGGGAATATCGACCAATAATGCTTAAAGTGTGGCAAGGGTCTTGACACTTCGCCCCGATATCCCCATCTTATGTTGCATTAAATCCAAAGTGACGCCAACGCGAATTTTAGGAGGCAAACTGTGTCCGATATGTTTGTTCAGGAGATGGAAGAACTACTGGTTGTTATGCGAAAAGAGTTGCTCGATAAGCTGACTGAGGATAATAGTGACTTCAGGGAAATGGTCAATGCCATGGGAATCAAGGATAGCATTGACGTTGCTGCCGACGATATTGCATTCAAGAAAATGGAAGCTATAAATAAGCACGAGGCTACCCGCCTACGATCGATAGAGAATGCCCTTGCCCGTATCCATAACGGCCGTTACGGTCACTGTCTCAAATGCACCAAGAGAATTCCTGAGGAGCGGCTAAGAGCCATTCCTTATGCAGTTCTCTGCATTGATTGCAAGAGTGCTGAAGAAGCCCCGGGAAGGCGATAGTATCCCAAGGTGGAAAAAAACAGATGCTGCTCTTCCCTGAGGATGGCAGCATCTGTTTTTTGTACGGTTTCCCGTTGCATTTTCTGCGATGTCAAATCGCAAAGCGATCAAAGAAACGGGTTGTCCTGCTCGTCGCCTATGGTAGTTGCCGGCCCGTGCCCTGGAAGTACCTGTACTTCATGAGGGAGCTTCAGCAGCCTTTTGCAACTCTTGACGATCTCGCTATAGGAACCACCCTCAAGGTCAGTGCGGCCGATGCCCCCGGCGAACAGCGTGTCGCCGGAAAACAAGAACTGACCTTGTTCATGGTAGAGGCAGATGCCTCCCTTCGTGTGTCCTGGTGTGTGCATGACCAAAAGATGGCTGTCATGGAGGAACTGGTTGTCTGTAAGAAACCCCGTCGCCTCACTCATTCCTTTCAGTGCCTTTTCATACCTTTGGAGGAAACTCTTGTCAAAGCAAGTTTCGGTGAATCTCTCATAGGCTTTTGAGCCTAGGTAATGGGAGTCTTCTTCAGAAACAAGCACCTCCAGGTGTGGCCACCGCTCTTTCAGTTCACCCAAGGCCGTAATGTGGTCCCAGTGGGTGTGGGTAAGCAGGACTGCAACAGGTCTTACGTTGTGGCTTTCAACGGCTTTGATGATGCGAGCCCCCTCGTTGCCCGGATCTATGATCCAGGCACTGGATGTCTCCTCATTGCCCATGATGTAGCAGTTGGTCTGATAGGGTCCCACAACGATCCGGTCTACGAACACAATCTACTCCTTGTTGGAATAACTTACGGCTGCGGTGCGGCCCTTGATGTCCATACCGTTTAGTTTGGCGATAGCCTTCTCACAGTTCTCTTCTGTCATTGAGATGAATGAGTACTTGTCGTGAATCCGAAGGCTAAAGATGTCCTCTCTTGTGATCTCCAGCTCTTTCTGGAGCAGGAGGGAGAGTTCCTTGGCATAGAGGCGCTTCATCTTGCCAATGTTGAGGTAGAGGGTTCTCGCACCTTCCGGCAGTGGCTTCTCTTCACGTCTTTTCTGGGGTGGTCTCTCCTGTTTCTTGCTTTCAGCCTGAGGTCCCTTTTGCGCCTGTTTGGGCTTGCTGCCTTTTTGTGGTGCGGAAGTCGTCCTTGTTTTCGGGCTGTTTGCGTTTAGCACTTCTCGAAGCAGGTAGGCCATGAAATAACTGCGCAGGGTGAAAGGAACGTTTTTCTTGATGAGGCGCTTTAACTGTTCCAGTTCTTCTGGATTGGGGTCGGCCTTGGTTTTTCCTGCAAGTACTTGAATGGTCCCTATAAGCAGGTCTTCTTCACTTGCGTTGCTCTTGTTGTCATTTGCCATGAGCATTTCTCCTTAGATAATCGATTGCTCTTCAGACCCGTACCAGCGGATTGTGAGAGCTTTGTGTTTCCTATATGTGGCAGTCCTGTCCACTCCCGGCCGCGGGATTGGAGTCAAGAGCTCTTAACGAGCCTGCCTCAGTGCCCACAGCAAGGAAAACGCTGTGGACAATCAAGTGGATACCGGCTCATGCGGTCACACTTTACAAGGAAGGGGAACACGCTGGCACGTGCAAAAAAAAACTCCTTCCAAGGCTATTCAGGGTAAGGGCATGCGTTCCCCTCGTCCCCGAACAGTTTGGCTCAGAATACCCAACAGATCATGCCCTTGTCAAGGAAATGCAAGGATTTAGGGGATTTTGGGCCGTTTCTTTCTTTGCCTAGGGTGCTTTGTTTATGATAGTATCGTGGTATGGGAACCTTTCAAGCTGACATACTGCAAAAACAAAAAGAGATAGAGAGGCATCGTGGTGACCTGCAGACTCTCTATGCCGAACTGGGCTCCAGCATAGCCCTGATCGAGCAGACGATACCCCTAGGCCTCGCTCAGGAAGAGTTGGATCGGTTTCTGGAAGTGGACATGCGGTATGAGGAGGCTCGCCAAACCTACGAGAGGATAAAGGGTTTCATCAGCCAGATGGAGGACCGCTCCCGCAAGATACAGGAGATTGAGGCGGATATCCGTGCGCTGAACGGGCCGCGAAAGAAGCTCCATTCCCGCATTGGTGCCATCGCATATGAGGCATTTGGTTCAAATTCGTTACCTGATTATCTGAATGAGGTGTGTACGCCCTTGTTTGCAGAGCACCATGACACCGTAAGGAAATTGCAAGGTGCCTTGGAGCAGTGCAAATCCCAAAAGGGAGCGCTATCCTCTGTGCAGTGCGCACTGTTGAACATGCGTCTGCAGCATAGCCGCAAGCAGGTGGTCCCTCTCCTGGTCAAAGCCGGGGCGCTGTTGTCCGCCATCGGCTGTGAAGAGGACCTCCAAAGCTTTGGCAAGGTGAGCCTGGTCGCTGAACTTTCCCAGTTCAAGAAAAGGGAGCAGGCCCTGCAACAGGAGCTGGACATTCACCATAGTGCCGTAGCAAAGCTGCGCTCACAAGAGAAGGAAAGCCCGAGAAATCAACTTGAAAGCAGTAGGATCCAATTCAGGGAGATGGAGAAGCAGAGGGCTAGGGTAGGTTTGCTCTATGGTAAGGCACTCTACGAGAAACTGAACGGCAACGGCTCCCCCCCCCTGATAGGCGCCGCATCCATGGCCCTCATGGAGCAGATAACTTTGCACCTGCATCGTGTTGATAGGCTTGAAAAAGATATAGTAGGTCTGCAAAACCTCATGAAAGTAGAGGAGCTTGAGGCTCAGATAGAGCTGGAGAACCAGAAGATACTCCACCTCCGCACCCAGATAGAGCAGAGCAATAGGCAGATATCACAAGTCGAGCTTTCGATAGCACGCAAGAGGGAGGAGATAAGCTCCCTCCGGCCAAAGAAGATGTTGTTAGATTATGAGTGAGCAGACCACCAAGCCGCCAAAAAAGAAGAATACCCTCAGCGAACGAATAACACTGGATGGAGGGAAAGGCGATGAGAAGCCCCCCCGCCCAGCCGCTAGGAAGAAACCCTCTGTCTCCACCTCCAGGGCTCGGGTAGACATGCCGGGAAAACTCAAAGGTAGTGAAACGCAGAAGAATCCATCTGCTGCAGCTACAGCCGGCAAGCCGAAGCCGGCGGCAAAAAAAAAGGGCCCGGCATCTGGAAAGAGTGCAAAACCGACAAAGGGCAAAGTCACCCTTGCAAAGAAACGCTTAGCCCCGCCCAAAGGGAAACCGGTGGCAAGAGCGAAGGTAGTGCCTCCCAAAGTAGGGTCAAGACGTGGATATCGTCCGTCACTGGCTTTCCGATTGCGCATTCCTGTCTTTCTTATCGCCTTCGCAGTATGTGCCTTGGCTCTCTTCTTAGCTTTTCATAAGGAAGCGGGGCCAGTGGGCAGGTATGTCTCATCGGCTCTCGCCCCGTCGGAAGTTGAAGTGACCATCGAAGCCGGGATGAGCGCTAAAGAGGTGAGCTTGGTGCTTAAGGAAAGGGCCGTGGTCGAAGACGACCAAGCGGTGTTGCAGTTCTTTACCGACAACAATCTCGCCACTACCTTACGTAGCGGCGTCTTTATGATGGAGAAGGGGATGGCCTTTGATGAGATCGCCAGACTTCTCACAACAAAGGTGGGGTCGCTGGCCCTGAAGGTCAGCCCTTCCTTCACCCTGGACACCATCGACAGGTATCTGGCGAACCGTGGGTATGCCAAGAAGGGAGAGTTTCTCAAGGCCGCGGAAGCATTGAGAAGCGAGCATTCGCTCTCATTTGTAGAGGGGTGGTTGCTCAGCGGGGTGTATGTGGTTCCTGAGAAAGACGCGGCAACAGCTCTTGCACAGTCTATGTTCGATGCGATGCTTGCTGTCGTGCAACCCCACTTGAACTCTGAGCAAGTGGCTGCCTGGGGATTGGAGAAGACACTGATAATCGCCTCCATGATCCAGGCAGAGACACAGGATGTCCAACAGATGCCCCTTATCGCTTCAGTGATCTACAACCGCCTTGAGGCGGGAGAGCCCTTGGGCATCGATGCCACCACGCGCTATGAGATAGATGACTGGGAAAATCCCATCCCAAAGAAGGCCCTGGAGACCAAGAGCCCTTACAATACCCGAAGAAAGGTCGGCCTCCCTCCCTCTGGAATCTGCTCCCCTTCAAAGGAAGCTGTTGAAGCCGCCCTGTTCCCGGCGGAAAGCCCGTATTTCTACTATCTGCATGGCCTGGACAAGCGTCTTTATCTAGCCGTAACCTATGATGAGCATAAAGAGAATATCAAGGCTTACCGGTAAAGTGCCATGCCTTCGGGCCCTCAGCTCATCCTTTCTACAGGGAGGCCAAGGGTGGAGCCTGTCAGGACCAGGCAGTCTTGGCTGCCCTTCTGATCATCAGATTGTCTATCATAGCGTTTCCACGGTGGGTGAGGATATACCAGACCAAATCTGAAATTTCGGTGGGATCGATCAGGGCAGAGTCGTCAAGGTCAGGCCTGGCCGCGCCGATCATCTCGGTCGCCACCCCGCCGGGGGAGAGGGTGTACACACGGATCCCTTCATGCTGTACCTCCTTTGCTAACGATTTGGTAAAGCCTAGGAGGGCGTGTTTGGAAGCTGCGTAGGCACTTTGGGATTCGTAGCCATTGTGTCCCACTACAGAAGCTATCTGGATAATTGTCGGGACCGAAGAGTCCCTCAGCCAAGGCAGGGCATGCTGGCAAAGGAAATAGGGGGCCCTTGCATTGATATGCATGATCCTGTCCCACTCCTTTAGGCTTGTTTCTTCCAGTGACCGGTTCAGGCATATCCCTGCATTGTTCACCAGGAGATCGAGTCCTCCCAGTTTTTCGCCAGCCTCCCGGATGAGCTGCTGTGGAGCATCAGTCTGTTCCAGGTCTATCTGGATGGTATGCACCTGGGCTGACAGGGGGTTCTGCAGAAGCTGCCCTTTTGCCTCTCTCAGACTTGTCCCATCCCTTCCCGCAATGCAGACATCAATGCCGTTCTCTGTGAGTTTTTTTGTTATGTGGAAACCTATACCCCTTGATCCGCCGGTAATCAGTGCTCGTTGTATTTCCGTTTTCATCGTATGTGACTCCTCCATGTCAAAGGTTGCTTGCTGATAGTACAGTATCTGTCAGCCAGGGTTGCCAATCATAACATTTGCTTGGGATTAAAGCATCCGCAGGCAAATGTTGCAGGGGATTGAAGAGAGACCCACCGAGCAGCCCGGTGGGTCTTGTCATTGGCGTTACTTGAAGAAGGTCCTGCGTAGCCAGCGTTGGGACTCTACGGCGTTTCCTCGGCTCATCAAATCTCTCAGTTCCTGCATGACCTCATCCGTAAGTCTGGATTCGATCATCTGTAGGAAAGCCACGCTTTCGCGCAAGGCACCTTGTCCATCTTCCCTGTAAGGGTACTGGTCCATGGAGAGCCAACCGGTATAGTTGGTTTCCTTGAGCCAGAAGAGTGTCTCCACAAACAGGGGGAAGTGCACCGATCCGATTATCATGTCATCATCCCAATGGCCGTAGTTGTCATTGAAATGCATGTGAAAGAGTTTCCTCCCATATTCCTGGAGGATGACGATGGATTCCGCCACATTCTCCCCGCCGACCAGAGCGTGACCGGTATCGATGGTGACACCGACATTGTCCAGGGCTGTCTCTTTTGCCAGGAGAAGGGTGTCGGAGGCCCTTGCCATGAAGCAGAAATTACGGGGCTCCTTTGGCTTGTACTCCAAAGAGAAGTTGATGTCGGGGGCAGCCTTGGCCACCTCTCTGATATTCTCCATCAGATAACGGCGTTCTAGGGCGATGTTTGACTGGAGAACATAGTCATACCCATCTTGGCCTGGCCACAGGTTCAGGGTTTTACAATCCAGCTTCCTGGCCATTTCCACGCATTCGAAGGTGTAGTTTACAGCCTGTTTCCTAATCTCCGGGTCTTTG
>DUPO01000203.1 GCA_012838275.1 Spirochaetales bacterium | reverse complement strand
CTTGCCGTACTGAAGAGTGACGAGGCCTCCTCGTAAATAGAGAAGCGGAGACAGGCCCAATAACGCCTTGTCAAAAAAATCTTATCTGCATGTATGAGAGCTTTTGCCTAGGCAAGGGCTCTTTTCTTAGTGTGCTCGGATAGGACCTTACAGGTGTCCCCTCTCCTTATATAGAGAGATAGGAGCCTCCCCTCTTATTTTAACTTGCCTTTTTTATGGCATTTGTCGGTTGTTGCCCTCTGCAAGGGGGTGTATACTTGCATCATACATATTTATGAATCTTCAGGGAGCAGCCAGATGCTAACAAAACAAGGTATCGGAACAACAAAAGACGGTGAGAGTATTTATTTGGTCACATTGAACAGTGGTGCGTACCGTGCTGAAATTCTTAGCTTGGGAGGGATACTCAAATCACTGATGGTTCCGGATCGCTACGGATCGGTGCGTGATATCGTCTTGGGTTTCGATGACCCTTTGGACAACCTTACCTCAACAACGTATTTCGGTCAGATAGTGGGAAGATTCGCCAATAGGATTGCCAAGGGCAGGTTTTCAGTTGATGGGGTGGAGTATCAACTTGAAACAAACGATGGGGAGAACTCCCTGCATAGCGGGAAAAGCAATTTTGGCTGGAAGAATTGGCACATGGAGCCGTTCGAATGGTCAGGTTCCCCCGGTGTTGTCCTCAGTCTGCACAGCCCTGATGGTGATGGGGGAATGCCGGGAGCTGTGACTTGTACGGTCACCTATCTGTTGCGCCCAAACGGGGAGCTGATGATCGAGTACGAAGCTACAACCACAAAGAAAACTCCGATCAACATGACAAACCACAGTTATTTCAACCTGGGTGGAGCCGCTAGCGGTTCTGTCCTTGATCATGAGGTGGTGCTCAACTGTGACCGGTACCTGCCTGTCGACGAACAACTCATACCCACAGGGGAAGTCCTTGATGTCGAGGGCACTCCCTTTGATTTTACGAAGAGGAAGACCCTGGGTAGGGATATTGAGGATGCTGGCGGGTATGACCACTGCTTTGTGCTGGCTAAGCACAACTCTCAACTGTTTGAATTTGCAAAGATTTATGATCCCAATTCGGGGCGGACAATGCGGGTAAGCACTACGCTTCCTGCTGTCCAGATGTATTCAGGTAACTTTCTTGATGGAAAGACGATTGGCAAGGGCGCTGTGGCATATCCGAAGCATGGGGGGGTCTGTTTTGAGACGCAGTTCTACCCCGACAGTCCGAACCATCCTAACTTTCCTTCATGTCTGCTTGACCGAACCTCTGTGTACAAACACACGACGATGTTCTCATTTGGAGTAAAATAGTGCATTACAGTGTAAGCTTGGATACGATTTTCCAGAGTATCCCTTCCTTGGACCAACTTAAAAAGTTGCATGGCATGGGATATCGACATGTGGAGTGGAAGGGTTTTCCTCAACAGGATACTTCTTCCCTGGTAGGGCTGCTTAAGGAATCCTCTCTTGCTTGTCATGCCTTTGGCATGCCTGAGGGGTCGCTGGTAGATGGGACATTGCATGCTCAATTTGTTGAGAATCTGCATCAGGCATTGGAAATGGCCAAACAGTTGGGAAACCGTCTTATTGTCTGCGGTGTGGGCAATGCTCTTGAGTCAAGCCATGAATCACAACTGGAAGCGATGGTTGTGGGGCTTGAGCTTTGTCTCCCTCTGCTGAAGAAATATGATTGTGAATTGCTGATAGAGCCTAGGAACACTCGCATTGACAATAAAGGGTACGCCTTGAGCCGCAGCGGCGATGCGGCCGCTGTACTGAAACTCATTGACGATCCGCATGTCCGTCTGCTTTACAATATCTATCATCAGCAGATAAGCGAAGGGAACATCCTCATCCGTTTGGAGAAGTATCTGCCTTGGATCGGCCATATTCGGGCAGGTGGGGTTCCCGGTAGGGCCGAGCTCGACAGCGGTGAATTGAGTTACCGAAGAATTTTTGCTTATCTTGAGAGTTTGGGCTATACAGGCAATATCGGTCTGGAGTATTTTCCTAAGAGACCCCCTTTTGAGGGACTCGAAAGTTGCATGATGTTAAGGAGCCTTAAATGAGGGATGTGAAGATCATCGGTATTACCGGTGGCTCGGGGTCGGGAAAGTCTACCATTGTGAGAAAGATAAGTGAGGTCTGTTCGGATTTTGTCTTTATCCCGCAGGATAACTACTACCGCTCTGCCTCCTATATCAGCAACGAGAACATTACAGCATTCAACTTCGACCATCCTGATGCTTTTGATATGGAACTGCTGTATGAGCATCTCTGCTTGCTCAAGGAAGGAAAGCCGATCAGAATGCCTCTGTATGATTTTGTACATCATAGGAGAAAGGATGAGTCGGTCCTGGTCGAGCCTCGACCGTTGGTCATCATAGAGGGCCTGATGGTGCTGTATGAACCGAAGGTGAGGGATCTTCTGGATTTGAAGCTCTATGTCGACACCCCTGATGATATCAGGTTTATAAGGCGTTTGAAGAGGGATATAGCGGAACGGGGAAGGACTGTCGATAGTGTGTGTAACCAGTATCTTGAGGTGGTCCGTCCCGGACATTTCAACTTCATAGAACCGACTAAGGTTTTTGCAGACATCATCATCCCTGAAGGGGGGCACAATGAGAATGCCCTTTCAGTGCTCATACCTTTTGTGAAGGAGCTTTCTCGCTGATCATTTCCGTCTTCTGTGAAGGATGAAGCTCTCCTTGATCTGTTTCAAGGACCATGTTTCAGGGACCTCATCATCTCCACCCATAAAGAATCTGCTGCATCGCAAGATTCTTGCACCCCCCATGATGCCTCCCTTGAAAATGCCGTGTTTCATCACTGCTTCCACCATGAAGGTTGAGCAGCTTGGGTGATATATGCAACTGCTTCCAAAAAAAGGTGAGAGCAATCCCTTATATAGGTATACAGGGATCAGAAAGACCTTTTTTAGAAGAGAGTGGGCTTGTTCCTTTATATCGATCATTCCTTGATAATACGAGTGGATTGATAAAAGTGCAATAAGTGGCTACAATATCTATATCGGGGATTTGACTTCCCTTGTATAAGTCGTTATAGTAACGAAGAAATTGTTAATACTGGAGGGATAGTTATATGGCAGGAAATGTATCCAAGAACGCACGCCGCGATGGAACGAAAGCACTTACAAGTCGCTGGGGTGGTGTAATCAAAATGAAGGCTATTTTTGAGAATGGAAAACTTCGTCATGTTGCATATTGCGAGAAATCTGGCAATACTGCACGTAAGCCCAAAGACTTGATGTAAGCGGGTCTAATGCGAAAATAAGAGGAATCGCCTGTGATCTATATTGTCACAGGCGTTCTTTTTCTCCTTCAAAGCGCTTAATTAAGCCTTATTTACGTATTTTTGGTGTATCCGATTTTACTAGTGTGTGTTATAGTGTTGTTGAGTACGTATGCAACGACACATGAGAACGTCATGAGGAGGAAACACGTGAAACGTCTTTCAAGAACAATTATGACAGCAATGCTGGTAGCTTTGTTGGCTTTTTCCCTTGTTGGCTGTAAGAGTACAGCAAAGGTCGAGCCAATCCCACCGGCCCCTGTTGTAGAACCTGCTCCAGAGCCAATAATGCCTGTAGCAGTTCCAGAGGCTGTAGAGAAGCCCGTTGAACCCGCTCCGGCTCCGGAGCCTGCACCGGTCGTTCCTGTAAAGGAAATGATGCCTGTAGCAGCAGTTGAGTATCCCTATGGTGTCCAGGAAATTGTAAAGAATGATGATGGGGCAAAAGTATTTGACCTTTTCATCGTCCATACCAACGACCTGAACGGCAACATCTACGCCGAGAACGGCGGACTTGGTGTGGCTAGACTTTCCACCATGGCAAGAGCCGGAAAGGCTATTACTGACAACTGGTTGATGCTGAATGCTGGTAATGTAGGTGCTGTCCCCGCCGATATGGCGATGGTTGCAGCAGGTCTGGTCGATTGGATCGGCTATGACGCCTATACCCCACAGGCAGTGCAGCTGGCCACCGGTATTACCGGTACCAAGAAAGCTCTTCCATTGAGTGCTAACGCCCTCGATGTGGATGGTTATCTTGTTGCCCAGCCCTACCAGGTGTACAACTTCAATGGTTTTAAGGTTGGAGTCGTGGGACTTGTTTCCCCGAAACCAATTCAGGGAGTCTCTTTCACCAGTGACCTGATCCTTTCCAACGCACAATATGCTGTTGACATGGCTAAAGACTTTGTTGACTACATTGTGGTTCTTGGGGATCTTGGAAGCACCGGTGATTTGAGCAGTGAGATGGTTTGTCAGAACATTGATGGTATTGACCTGTTTGTCGACGGAAACGGCGACGCCATGGCCAAGAGAGTCAACGGCACACTTATCGTGCGTGCTGACAGCGGTCTGAGAAGTATCGGAGCAGTTCAGCTGCGTGTGGAGAATGGTAAGGTCGTTTCGTCCTATCCAGTGATTCTCCCTGCTACTGATGTGCTTGATCCTACCAAGAGCGCAATAGCCAAGTCCTACGAGCCATTTGCCAGAGCTATGGGTTATACCCTAATGACAACTGTCCCAGAAGATCCAGCTGTTGTATCCCTTATCGGACCTAGCCCAGTCGTCAAGGCTGCAGTTCCTGCGCCCAAACCGGCACCGGCTCCTGCTCCTGCACCAGCCCCCGCACCAGCTCCTGTAAAGGAAAAGGTTGTTGAAGCTGTAGTTCCCGCAAAGGCTGAGAAGGCTCCGATGGTATATCCTTATGGCGTAACTGAAATCGTGAAGAACGATGACGGTGCCAAGGAGTTTGACCTGTTTATCGTACACACCAACGACGTCCACGGACGCATCGTCCCTGGTGATGGCGGAATGGGTTATGCAAAGCTTGCAACTATGTTGAAGATGGGTCGGGCAATTACCGACAACATCCTCTACTTGGATGCTGGTGATACCACACATGGAACAAACCTCGCTAACATGTTCGAAGGTGAGACCGTAGGTGTCATCCTCGATATGATCGGCCTGGATGCAATAGCTCCTGGCAACCACGACTTCAACTATGGCGTAGACCGTCTTGTTGAGGCTGCTAAGTTTGCACATGAGTATACTGACATCAAGGTCCTGAGCGCCAACGTGCTTGATGAAGATGGCTATCTCTTGTTCCAGCCTTATCAGATTTATGATTTCAACGGCTTCAAGATTGCTGTCGTTGGTCTTACCACACCTGATACTGCTACCAAGACCCATCCTAAGAATGTCGAAGGTGTAACTTTCATGCATGATGTTCTTGTACAGAATGCCCAGGCAGCTGTTGATTTGGCTCGCACCATGGTTGACTACATTGTCGTCCTTGGCCACATTGGCCTGGATTATGATGGGGCTTCCGGAATCACCAGTGACCTGATCATCAACAACGTCAAGGGTATCGATCTCTTCATTGACGGTCATAGCCACACTGTCCTTCCTCAGGGAAAGAAAGTCGGCGACACCATGATTGTTTCTGCTGGAGAGTACATGAAGAACGTCGGACTGGTTCAGCTCCATGTCAAGAATGGCAAGGTGACTGCACTCTATCCAATGTTGATCCCAGCTAAGGATGTCCTCAATCCTGCAGAGTCCGAGCTTGCTCGCTCCTATGGAATCACCAATGTCCCTGATGACCCTCAGGTCTCCGAATATACCGGATACATGATGGCTAAACTCAGTGAAAAGATGAATGTGGTCATCGCTAATATTCCTGAAATGCTTGATGGAGCACGTGAAAATGTTCGCACCAAGCCGACCAACCTTTCCAGGCTGATCACTCAGGCTATGACAGCTGAAAGTGGCGCTGACTTCACCATCACTAATGGCGGTGGAATCAGAGCTTCAATGAAGGCTGGTGATGTAACTGTAGGGGATGTCATCACAGTACTCCCATTCACGAACATCATCACTGTCTGTGAGATTAAGGGTTCAGAAGTGTATGCCGCTCTCGAGCATGGCTACAGTATGCTCCCTGCCACCAACGGTGCTTTCTCTCAGACTGACCTGCAGGTTGTTTTCAACCGGTTTGGTGCTCCTGGAAAACGTATCTTGAGGGTCCTGCTTAACGGTAAGCCAATCGATAAGAATGCTACATACAAGGTAGCTACTAACGACTTTATGGCAGCCGGTGGAGATGGATACTCAATGTTTGGAAGAGTCCTGACTGAGGGCTCACTGCTCAGCGATGTGTTTATGGAATTCCTTACCAAGCACTATCCCGCTAAGTAAGAATTTGATCTGAGATTCTGGGCGGCTTCCTCAAAGAAGCCGCCCAATATTTTATTCAAGTCTGAATAATCGCTTGACATAATTTTTTCAATAAGGTATCTTACCAATCGTTCTAAGAGCTATTCGCCTGTAGCTCAGTCGGTAGAGCAGGTGGCTGTTAACCACCCTGTCGGGGGTTCAAATCCCTCCGGGCGAGCTAGAATATCTGGGCAATCCAAATTGGGTTGCTCATTTTTTTGGTGATGACAAAATGAAAAACGGCAGGGGAGACCCTGCCGTTTCTTGTCATTAACACTAGAAATTCAGTCTTGCTTTGCCTGTTCTTGGTAAACTTTCCATGTCGATGTTACTATGGACTCGACTGAGGAGTGTAAAGCTTCCCATCCCAATTCCTTCTTGGCCAGTTTCGATGACGCAACTAGCTTTGCAGGGTCACCAGGGCGACGTTCGACATATTGTGCGGCAACTTCCTTTCCCGTGATCTCCCGCGTCGTGTCGAGGATCTGCTGCACAGAGAGGCCAGCTTCCGAGCCGAGGTTCACTACTAGGTTCTTGTGGTTCTTAAGAAGATAGTCTGCAGCCAGCAGATGTCCTTTAGCCAGGTCTGTGACATGGACGTAGTCACGAACGCCTGTTCCGTCAGGAGTGTCATAGTCCCTTCCGAACACCAGGAGATTAGGCCTTAGACCGGCTGCAACCTCCATGACCACGGGGATGAGGTTTGCTGGGTTATTTTCCAACCCAAGCATTTTCCCATCCTGATCATAACCGGCTGCGTTGAAGTAGCGAAGTGCCACATAGTTGAATTCCTTGAGCTGGGAGTACCATTTGAGATTCTCTTCAATGCAGAGTTTTGTGTATCCATAGTAGTTGGTAGGGTTGGTAGGGTGCTTCTCATCGACAGGGAGGTATGAAGGCTCCCCGTAGACAGCCGCAGATGATGAGAGTATGAAATTCCTCACCTCTGCCCTGATGCACTCAGTGATGAGGATTAGGGAACCTGTTATGTTGTTCTCTGAATACTTGAAGGGCTTGAGCATGGACTCCCCAGCGGCTTTGAAAGCTGCCAGATGGACTACGGCATCCCAACCCTGACTGAGCACCTCTCGAACCTGTTCGCGGTTGAGAATGTCTCCTTCATAAAATTGGCAGCGGTCATCGATGTTGGAACGCAAACCTGATGAGAGGTTATCGAATATTCCTACCGTATCGTTGCGCTCCAGGAACGCAAGGGCAACATGGGTGCCTATATATCCGGCACCCCCAAATAAAAGTACTTTCATGGGACTTACTCCTTGGTGTATATGTGTGGTATCAGTTGAATTGCTTTATGATGGCTGTGAGAGCCTTCTTTCTCTCTTCCAGCTCCTCGTTGGTCTTTGCTTCGACTACAAGCCTGAGGTAGGGTTCTGTGTTGGATTTGCGTACGTTGAACCACCAGGTGGGGAACTCTATGCGATACCCGTCAAAATCAAGAACCTTGTCAGGTTTTGCATTTTCAGCATACTCGGTATAGAGAGCTTGCATAGCCTTGTCCTTCTCTTCAAGCTTGAAGTTAATCTCCCCGCTATTGGCATAGGCGATGATCGTGTCGATGAAACAGCTTAAGGTGATGCCTTGTTTTTTCAGGTCGCTGACTACTCCCAGGACTATGAGGGCTGCGAGGAAGCCACTGTCGCAATTGAAGAAATCACGGAAATAGTAATGGCCTGCAAGTTCGCCTCCAAAGATCGCTTTTATGTCTCGAAGCTTGATCTTGGCAAATGCATGTCCAACCTTCCATATATGTACATTTGCTCCATGTTTGGCCAGATACTCTGTGGTCGATCTGCTGGTCCTAATATCCACAAGGACATTTCCCTTCTCTTTTTTCAGATAATGATTGCCCAGAACCGCCGTGATGTAGTCAGGTTGCAAGAAGCGGCCTTTTTCGTCAATGAACATGACGCGGTCTGCATCACCGTCAAAGATTACTCCGATGTCACTTTTGTTGGCTATGACCGCTTCCATCAGGTCTTTACAGTTTTCCTCTTCCAGAGGGTTAGGTTCGTGAGCAGGGAAGGTACCGTCAAAATGATCATACAGGTAGTGATGGTGCTCCCCAAGCACATCCTTGGCCAACAGGTTGGCCATTCCGTGGGAGAGGTCTAGGGAGATGTCGAGATTTGAAGTGTCGGGGGCGAATTGCTTGAGAAACGCAAGATAGGGAGTTTTTGCATCTTTCTTCAGGATTGACCCTTTTTCCTTGGCTACTACAATGGTTTCATTGTTCACCATGGCTTCAAGTTCTTTTAGGCCGGTCGCTGAGCCGACGGGCAGTGCTTTGGTCCTGCTTATTTTCAATCCGTTATACTCTGCGGGATTATGGCTGGCGGTGATCTGTACCGAAGCATCGGATTCCAGATGGACGGTGGCGAAGTAGACCATTGGAGTGGTAGCCAGTCCAATATCCCATACATCGGAGCCACTGTCCGTAATGCCTCTGCTCAACGCTTCGAAAATCTCGTCGCTAGTTGTGCGAACATCCCTTCCGACAACAACTTCCTTACTCTTCAGAAGTTTTGGCAAAAAGAAGCCGATCTTGTAAACAGTCTCCTTGTCAAAATCCTTATTGTAAATTCCTCTGATATCATAAGCCTTGAAAGCACTCATATGTTCCTCCTATGCTTGCAGCGCAATTGCAAAATCCTTGCGGTCTATCAATTCGAAGAAATGTACACTTCCATCCTTGAGGACCACCATTTCTACCAGTTGTCTGAAGATTCTGTCTAGCATGGTTGCTTCAGGCAACTCCTGTATCGTCTTGATGCCTTCTGTGACCTTTAGGGCATGTGCCTTGACTACCTGACGGGTGGAGGTCACATCCTCCAAAGCGAAGGTGCCTTCATACTTTATAAAAGGTACGTCTTTCTTTTTGGACTTGAGGGAAAAACCAAACATGCTTGGATTCCTTTGGAAATCCTCAAAGAAGAAGGTATCTTCACATCGGTAGAGAAAAACCCCAAACTCTCTTGAGATCCCACGGTCATTTCCATACCAGGTTGCATACGTCTTCCAAAGTATTTTAGCCTGGCGTCTTGTCTCCAGTTCAGCAATAAAGTCCTGAGCATCTTGATCCATAGTAGTTTTACCTTCACTTCTCTAGCTTTTTTCTATAGTAGCATATACACTGCATTCCAGAAAGAGTTATCAGGGAAGACATGGATTATACAGAAAAGGATTTCGGAAAGATACTAAAAACGAACGCACTTAAAATGCGAAGGTTAATGCTGAAGAGTGGAACGACATGCATGCGCGTGTATGATAGGAACCTAGAAAGATTTCCTGTTACTGTAGATATGTATGGACCCTATGCCAGAGTCACTGATTACAGTGAAGGCGGTTTGGATGATGAGACTGAGGCTGTTTGCTGCGATATAGTCTCTCGAATGTTATATGTCCAGACTACCCATGTAGTGTTTCATCGCCGACCTAGAGTAGGCAAGGAACAACATGAATTGCAGAGTGAAGAGTCTCTTTTGGTGCAGGTCACGGAGAATGGACTGACTTTTACCGTTGATCTGACCAAGCGTATCGATACCGGATTGTTTCTTGACCATATGCTGACTAGGGAGATGGTCGGAACTATGAGTCCGGGATTGTCGGTATTGAACCTGTTCTCCTATACTGGATCGTTCTCTGTTTACGCTGCAAAAGGCGGAGCGAAGAGGGTCGAGTCGGTGGACTTGAATGCTAACTATACGGCTTGGGCACAGAAAAACCTTACGGATAATGGGTTTCCGGAGGAACTGTTTCCCTGTATTGCTGCTGATGCGTGGCAATATGTAGTAGAAGCTGTCAAAGAAGGGCGGAAGTATGACCTCATAGTGTTCGATCCGCCAAGTTTCTCCAACAGCAGAAAGATGGACCATGATTTTGATGTACAGAGAGATTATCTGCGTTGGATGAAGGTGCTGAATGCACTGTTGACAAGAGATGGCATACTCTTGTTCTCTACAAACCTGAGTTCCTTCAGAATGGAACGAGGTAAGATTCGCGGTTTTGAAATTCAAGAAATTAGCCAGCATGTCGCAGCGCCGGGCTTTACACACAAGAAAGGAATCGCGAGAAGTTGGTTGCTACATAAGCAACAGGAAGTACGGATCTATGCAGAAGACCTGCAAACCGTTGACAAGAAAGCTGGAAAAATCCAGCACGATACTGAGAAGATGGAAATAATAACCATGACCAAGAAAAAAGAAAAGACAGAAGAAATGATTGAAGACGTCACAAAGGACGCAGTAGTAACTGAAGATACCGTACAGACTGAAACCAACGTTGAAGAGACACAAGAGAAAGCTGTTGTACTAGAAGAAGAAACCACTGAAAAAGTAGACGCTCCCGCAAAAGCAAAAAAGCCAGCTAAAAAAGCAGCCGCAACGACAAAAACGAAAAAGGCCGCTGAAAAAGCAGAGAAACCAGTGAAAGCAGAAGAGCCCGTAAAGGAAGCTTCTGATGATACCCCTGCCAAAGAAGAGAAAGCGGCCAAAAAACCTGTAAAAGCTAAAAAGTCTGTAAAGGCTGACGAAGCTGTAAAGGCTGACGAAGCTGTAAAGGCTGACGATGCTGTAAAGGCTGACGATGCTGTAAAGGCTGACGAAGCTGTAAAGGCTGACGAAGCTGTAAAGGCTGACGAAGCTGTAAAGGCTGACGATGCTGAGCTTACTCAAGAGGAAGCTCCTGTTGCGGAAGCAAACATCATCGAGGATGATGTGCTTACTCTTCAGTGGGAAGATGATGATATTGCACTGGTGACTCCTGAGGCGACTCAAGATGAGCCTAGGACTGATTCTAGAAATCGTGATGACCGTGGAGAACGCCCTGCCTATAGGGATCGTGATGACCGTGGTGGCAGGCCTTCCTATGGAAACCGTGACGACCGTGGCGGCAGACCCTCCTATGGCGACAGGGAGCGCAAGCCCTTTGACCGTGATGGTGGCAGGCCTTCCTATGGCGACAGGGAGCACAAGCCCTTTGACCGCGATGGTGGCAGGCCTTCCTATGGAAACCGTGACGACCGTGGCGGCAGACCCTCCTATGGCGACAGGGAGCGCAAGCCCTTTGACCGTGATGGTGGCAGG
>DUPO01000202.1 GCA_012838275.1 Spirochaetales bacterium | reverse complement strand
GGGAGACTAAAAAAAGTCTTCTGGTTCGCCCGGCGAATTATATGTTGTTTATAAAGTCTTCTATTGTTTCCTGACTCCATACCACAGTACTTACACCATCGACCTTAGTCCTGTCATTGGGATACGCCCAAATTCCAAGCACTCTTTTTCTCTCTTCCTTAGCGCAAGACAACTCCCATTTCTGTCCACCCGAAGTAAGGGAGTTTTTGCTTACCAAGGCAATAACCCTGTCCGACTGTTGGATTTGGGCCCGTACTCTCTCCTTCCATGCTGCAGAGTATGGTTCCTTCTCAGGCATATCGACATATTCAAAAGGGGAATTAGCATGCAAGGATTGTTGTTTTAGCAGGTCACGTTGATCTGTATCCTCACTTGCAAATGCTATGAATATCAGTTTCTTGTTTGACATCAGATCCTCCTTACAGGCCTCTATTCACTATGGTCCTATCAGTTCTACAAAAATCGTATGAAGGGTTCCTGAAGAGCCTTTCAGTGACATTCAGGAACGTTTTACCAGGTAGCTACAGGTCATGGCCAATATTCAAAAACAGGTAAGTAAGGCTTGTTGTATGCTATGGTGTCCTGGGTGTTTTCCCATGTCGCTTTGGCTGAAAAACTTAAGAGGGCAATACCAGACGGGAAAGAGAAAATCATGATATGAAACCGAACCAAGCTCTCCCGTTTCATATCCTCATCCGGCAATTGTCTTACCCGTCCTCTGTACAAAAATCCAGTTTCTATCCTATAAGGGGAAAGCTTTACCATAGGCTTCACGTTTTCCCTTTGTTGTACATGGTAGCATAACCTCATTAAAACACAAGATGTGTAAAGGATATTGATATAAAAAGGATAAAAATGATCTCTCCTGCTAAAAAACAACCTATAGAAGTCCAGACGGAAGCACATTGTCAAGCTATGTAATCACAGACAATGAGATAACAGGGCATATCCAAAGCGTTACGAAATGGACATCCACAGGACTACTGGTCATACAAAACCATGGTTCTATCACTGGAAAACCAATAGCTGCTTCACTGCCCGATTATCAGGATGTGTTGAATAGCAACACCCTTACAGGTAATGCCTTCGATCTGGCACATATGGATTATTCCAAATCCAACGGTACCATATATCTGTTCAGCTCCCCACTAGAGAAGTTAGCTGAACTGGATGATGCAATTGCAGCAGCAAAAGCATTGGATGAATCTGGCTATACACCGGAAACCTGGAATATTCTTGCAGCTGCAGAAGATATGTCAGCCAACGTAGCCACTGCAGATGGGACGTATCAACCGGTCATCATTAATGCGACTACCGCCTTACAGGCGGCAATTGATGGCTTGGTAGTCATTGTCTAACCCTAGATGCCTGGCGGTCGTCCGGATTCGCCAGGTTTTCTCTCATATCTCCCAGCAAACTTGGCCCTTTCGGGTTCCAAGAGAGCTGGGGGATCTTTTATATAGGGTTAGCGGCTTTGGCCGTTGAAATGAGGAAAATCTGCTAGCCTGATAATCACCCATGTTGGGTACGTAGCATTGGCGTGTGTTTCCCAATTATTGGTTTCCTAATATTTTTGGGACAAGAAATAATACGTCACCAAATACACTATGGTCTGAATTGCTGCAACATATGAAACAATTGTCGCTATTTCGTTCTTGTTGATCAGGATCAGGGTGAATATTGCCAAGAACTCTCCAAGTATGGTTACTAGGAGTGTAAAGCGGCCACTCTTTTCAGCAAGTGTAATCGCCCTTTCTTCTTTTTGACCAATTTCATATTTTTTCAATAAAGAAGGATTTTTAATAATCCGGTACAGTTGGATCAAACGAATGATCGAGACTCCTGTAATTCCAGCTGCGAAACCAGTGGTAAAATCATAATCGCCGCTTCTTGCCATTTGTGTGCCAAACAGAATTAGGCCGGCAACCAGTATGGTTGCGGTCCATGCCATTTTCTTTTCAACTAACTTCATAATCCTACTTCTCCTCATAAATAAAAATGTCTTCAATGGGTTTGTTAAAAAACCGTGCTATTTTACATGCCAAGAGAATAGAGGGGTTGTACCGTCCCTTTTCTAGTGAACTGATAGTCTGACGAGAAACTTCTAGAATTTCTGCTAACTCCTCTTGGCTAATCTTTTTCAATTTTCGCAATTCTTCCAGATTGTTTTTCAAATGAGCTCCTCCTTGTTGCAATAATGTAAAGCTTACTTTCCATTACAAGATACCAGAAATTTGCCTGGATGTAAAGTTAACTTTACATATTTATAAGAAATATTACAGCATGGAAGAGGGGAGACCCTTCATATCCAAGAGTAAAAGATCATAGGGTTTTCAGCCACGACTGAGGAGTTCTTAGGTAAGAAGTGTTTGCTTGGGACCAAATCGATGCCAAGGGTGCTGTCAGCCGAGTGTAATTGGATGGACGGGATTATCAGATACCTGTTACTCCAGTCAGGCGTTGTAGTGACAGTGCCGATGCAACATCCTGTTTGAAAGTTTTAGGGTTTATGGGTATCTTTGGGTCATATAGTTAAATATTTTACAAAAGAGGTAGTGCAGTGCAGTTTAAATTTGGAAGTGGCGGGGACATAGAAATTGTTTTGGTAAGCGAGGGAGATAACAGTGTAGGCACTGGAAACAAGTTGTACTCCTATCTTAAAGAGAAGGAACTGTTTACTGGTAAATCAGGTGAACTCTATTTCGATTTCTCCTTAGATACAAAAAGTGTGCTCTTTTTAGGGTTGGGGAAAAAGAAGGATTTTCAGGTGAATTCTCTAAGAGTGGCCTTTCATGATGCAGGAAAGGCATTGATGAAGCATAGGGCAGAAAGTGCTGAATGCAAAATTCCAAGCTTTGAAGGGATCTCCTATAGCAAAGCAGTCGCCGCAGCAGCAGAGGGTCTTTTGCAATCAGAATATGCTTTTGAGAAGCACCTCAAGGAGAAAAAGATACACCCTAGTCTGAAAGAAATGTATTGGGGCGTCCCTGATTCTGAAAAAGAGAGAATCTCTGCTGCAATAAAAGAGACAGAATTTTTGATGGAAGGAGTTTTCTTGGCTAGGGATTTAGTCAATGAAAGGGCTATTAGCATGTATCCGGAAGTCCTTGCACGATCGGCTAAAGAGAGCTTGGAAGAATTTGGCGTACAGGTGGATATTTTTGATAAAAAGAAGATAAAAGAGCTGAAGATGGATGCATTCTTGGCGGTCGCGGAAGGTTCTGAGAAGGAACCGAGATTCATTGTCATGAGCTATAAAGGAAATTCAGACTCTGATGAGACTCTTGCATTAGTAGGGAAAGGGCTGACTTACGATTCCGGCGGATATTCAATCAAGCCTACATCTGGCATGGATACCATGTTCACCGATATGGCAGGTTCAGCTACAGTAGTCGGTGCGATGAAGGCCATTGCTAAGGCAAAGGTAAAAAGGAATGTGGTTGGGATAGTAGCAGCTTGCGAGAATTTGATCTCCGGCAGTGCCTATAAGCCCGGTGACATAATTGGGTCTATGTCAGGGAAGACAATTGAAATCCTAAATACAGATGCCGAGGGAAGATTAACATTGGCAGATGCCCTTTGGTATGCCGCTACAGTTGTCAAAGCCGATAAGATTATTGACTTGGCAACTCTTACAGGTGCTTGTGTCGTAGCTTTAGGCAGTGCCAATACCGGGGCTGTAACTAATAACAGTGCCTTGATGGCTGACATAAAGCAAAGCTCTGATGCAGCAGGGGAGCCGATATGGCAACTTCCTTCCGGACCTGGGTATAGGGAATTGATACAAGGGGATTTTTCAGATCTGAAAAATATCGGTGGTAGGGAGGCCGGGGCCATTACTGCCGGATTGTTTTTAGAAGAGTTCGTAAACGACATCCCATGGGTTCATTTAGATATTGCCGGCACCGCTTATAATGACAAGCCGAAAGGATATCTGCCCAAGGGAGCAAGCGGGGTACATGTGAAAACACTGTACTATCTCGCAAAAGAAGGTTGATCAGAAAGATATTCCGAATGCTGGGGGCATAAAAGCCCCCAGTATGTTTAAGCTGAATACGTTCAATGGTAGGGAATGATTTATTGCACGAAGTTTCTCTCCCAGGTACTAAAGTCCAGCTGCCTTCAGTAAGGCACACACCACCTCACGCCCCATGATGCTCCTCTTTAGGGGGACATCAGCATTATTTTCATAGCCGTTGTGCTTGTGCTGGCTGTAGGGCTTTTTCAGGTCAGTTTTACTAGCCAGACCTCATAGTCATGGGGCTATCCTGATTCATCATCGTTTATGAATACGCTTGGGCTGATGTCATGACGTGCATCTAAACAACCTAAAAAAATATCTTTACCAAAAATCCATATAATACATACCCTTAGAATATTTTACATGTTGCCTTTGGGTGGATTTATTTGTATTTTCTTAGTAGATAGAACAAGACTTACTACGTAGGAGGACTATCGTGGACACAAAAGACATAAAGCCTGAAGAAGAAAAAAAAGAGGCTAAAGAAGAACAAAAGAAAAAAGTTTTTGAAGTTAAAGTTGCCGAGATGAATAATCTTGGAGAAGCCCGTAATTTCCATTACTATGACATGCACTCTATTACAGCGCTTATTCTAAGTATTTTTGCAATACTCTCCCCATTTATGGTTTTTGGTTTGGGGGGACTCTTGGGAGTGATCTTAGGGGTAATAGCCCTGTACCAAGTAAGACAATCAAGAAAAACTTTTGATAATGACATGAATCATACAGCAAAAGTTCTTGCAGTTATTGGCCTCGTTATCTCAGGGGTATCACTAGTGATTTCAGCTGTGATCCTTGTTTCGTTTGCTTCTAGAGTACATTCATTCCCGGGGGCTTCACCCTTTTATATGAGGCCAAGAATGACCTATTACCATAGGTTCTGGTAACTCATAGTAGCTATAAGACCCTATCCCCCTTGTTGTTTACTCGATGAGGGGGATCCTTTTTAAGGACAGGTAACACAGCGGGTCATACCTGTTAAAATGGTTGTTCAACAGATACACCTATCAGCTTACACCGCCCTGTATTCAGTCCACCCTCCATCATCAGAAAGGAATGATTGCGTAGTTTGGCCTGTCTAAGCTGGCCATACTACAATTTTGGACAGAATGTAGGTTTCTGGGTAGTCATTCCCCAATAATCTTAATCAAAGCCCTCTTCTG
>DUPO01000025.1 GCA_012838275.1 Spirochaetales bacterium | reverse complement strand
GATATTGAAACTTTTTCCCAGAAGATCTGGAAAGCTCTCGACAAGGATAACCGCATAGCACTCCATGTCCGCTATACCGACCTGGCCGATGGGACTGTTGAGCAGAGAATCTTTAACAAGCATACGAAATAACCGTATGGGTGCTGGACCCGGCAGAAGAGTCCAGTCCCCCTTGCTGAAAGGAATAGCAGGAAAAAAGGATACCCGATGACAGGATGCTCTGCATTTCGTCATTGGGTATTTTGTGTTTGCCACTCGGCTGTATTTCGTAGTTGAAAGTTGTGTATAGGGTGTGCGGTGATCCTTGTTATTAAGGTAGTTTTTTATAAAAAGCAACAAATTTGTTGCATTCTATCTATACTATAGTAATAAATATTGATTATGTTGCATAAATAGATAGACTTCCTCTAATCATGCAACATTCCCATGGGTATTTTCTGCTTTAGCGTTGTGTTTATTTTTATTTTTCGCTACTGTTACACTATGCAAACCAAATAAGAGAGGAAAAACTCATGAAAAGAGTAGCTGTAGTGATGGGCAGTGAAAGAGATCTTCCTGTTATGGAAAAAGCCTGCACCATCCTCAAAGAATTGGACATACCCTTCTCGGTCCACGTGTTGTCAGCACACAGGACCCCTTCCCAAGTCGCCGAATTTGCCCGTACCGCCTCCATCAATGGCTATGCAGTGATTATTGCAGGGGCCGGCATGGCCGCACACCTAGGAGGAGTTCTCGCCTCCTATACCCTGCTGCCTGTCATAGGGGTTCCACTTTCCGCTTCCTTGGGGGGCTTCGATTCCCTATTGGCTATAGCGCAGATGCCAACGGGTATTCCTGTAGCGACAGTCGCCATTGATGGAAGTGCCAATGCCGCCTTGCTAGCAGCGCAAATACTCTCCCTTAATGACCAGGAATTGGAAGAAAAACTTGCACAAAGGCGCCTTGCGGGCGAACAGGCAGTCTTGGATACAAATGAAAGGATACACAGAAGCTTTACCTAGTAAGGCTTTTTTTATTGTGGGAGGTACCGCTATGAAAAAGATGGGGCAATTGTATGAAGGCAAGGCTAAGAAAGTCTATGCAACTGACGAGAAGGGTGTCTACATTGTCTCGTACAAGGATGATGCTACAGCCTTAAACGGTTTGAAAAAAGGGAGCATTACAGGTAAGGGAGCGATTAACAATAGGATTAGCAATCATTTGATGGCCATGTTGGAGGAGCAGAATATCCCCACCCACTTGGTTCAGGAGCTCAATGATCGAGAAACTGCTGTCAAAGCTGTGACGATTGTCCCCCTTGAGGTGATAGTGCGCAATATAGCTGCAGGCTCCCTTGCAAAAAGACTGGGTTTGGAAGAAGGGCTCAAGCTTGCTTCTACCGTACTGGAGTTCAGCTACAAGCGTGACGATCTGGGTGATCCTTTGGTGAATGAGTATCATATCAAGGCCCTAGCGTTGGCAAGCGAAGACGATCTTCGTCAGATTAAGGAGTATAGCTTACAGATCAACACCATCCTTGGAGATTATTTGTTGCCTCTTGGAATTGAATTGGTGGATTTCAAGTTGGAGTTTGGCAAGACAGATGACGGTACAATCATCTTGGCCGATGAAATCTCACCCGATACCTGCAGGTTCTGGGATGTGAAGACTCATGAAAAACTCGATAAGGATCGCTTTAGAAGAGATCTTGGAGGGGTAGAGGATGCCTACAAGGAAGTTCTTTTCCGCCTAATGGGAGGCCTCTAATGGGTTCTTTGCACGAAGAGTGCGGTATTTTCGGGATATATTCCCAGAAGTCTGAGGATGTGGCCTCGCTCTCCTATTACGCCCTCTATGCACTTCAGCACCGGGGACAGGAGGGTTGTGGAATAGCTCTTAATGAAAGAGGGGTCATTACCTGTCACAAGGACAAGGGGTTGGTGAATGAGGTCTTCAAGGCCGATACGTTGCCCTCCAATGAGGCTTGTCGCATGGCTATTGCCCATGTTCGCTATGGTACGACGGACGTTGCATCACGTACCAAAGTCCAACCCTTGGTAATCACCCACCAGAATGGGAGCATGGCCCTTGCCCACAACGGTAGCCTCACCAATGGATCACAGTTGCGTGAGAAGTTGGAGCTTTCAGGTTCCATCTTCCATACCACCGGCGACCCTGAAGTGATCGCATACCTTATAACCCGTAACAGGCTCTGCTGTCCAAGCATTGAAGTGGCGATAGAGAAGACCATGGAAGAGATCAAGGGAGCCTACTCGCTCTTGGTCATGTCCCCCTCCAAGCTTATTGCCATCCGCGACCCTTGGGGGTTTAGGCCCCTATGTATCGGCAAGCTTGGGGATGGATATGTGTTTGCCTCTGAAAGTTGCTCATTCGATGCAGTGGGAGCTGAATTTATCAGGGATGTGGAACCCGGGGAGATTGTGGTAGTCGATACCCACCAAGGTTCAGAACCTACCCTGGTGAGCATCAGGACCTTCTGCAATACCCAGAGCTCGGCCCTGTGTGTATTCGAACTCCTCTATTTCGCGCGACCGGACAGCATCATCGATACCATTTCGATACATCAGGCCCGCCTCAGGGCAGGAGCCTTCCTTGCCTTGGAACATCCGGCCCAAGCAGACGTTGTCATCGGAGTGCCCGACAGCGGCATAGATGCCGCCATCGGATACTCCCGGCAGTCGGGCATCCCTTACGGCATCGGCTTCATCAAGAACAGGTACATCGGACGAACCTTCATACAACCGGGGCAAAGCTCGCGCGAAGACCATGTGAGAATCAAGCTCAATCCCATTGCCGCTACGGTGAGGGGCAAGCGTGTGGTGCTCATAGACGACTCCATAGTGCGCGGCACCACAAGCAAGCGCATCGTGCGGTTGCTTCGCGAAGCGGGGGCAAAGGAAGTGCACCTCAGATCTGCTTCCCCCAAGTTCCTCTATCCTTGCTACTTTGGTACCGACATAAACTCCTCAGAGGACCTGTTTGCCTACAAGCATGATGATGAGACCATGCTTTCTCTCCTTGATGTCGACTCCTTGGGGTTTCTCAGCAGTGAAAATGTAAACAGACTGTCGGACCATCCTTCTATTGGATTCTGCTCAGCCTGTTTTACCGGCAAGTATCCCTGTTCCCCGCCCCAATGCAAAAGCAAGGGCAAGTATATGCAATTCATCGGAGGAGAGAGTACCCATGACACAGAATGAGAGCTACCGCGCAAGCGGTGTGGACATCAATGCCGGCTATAAGGCTGTAGAACTTATGAAAACCCATGTGACGAAAACCTTTACAAGCGGAGTTCGATCCGATATCGGAGGGTTCGGAGGTCTGTTTGAGCTCGATATGAAAAAGACTCCCAATCCCCTGCTGGCGTGTGGCACGGATGGGGTGGGGACCAAGCTAAAGCTTGCATTCCTCATGGATAAGCATGATACGGTGGGCATCGATTGTGTTGCGATGTGCGTCAATGACGTCATCTGTTGCGGGGCTGAACCACAACTCTTCCTTGACTACATTGCCCTGGGAAAGCTTGAGCCTGAAAAAGTTGCAAGTATCGTCAAAGGGGTGGCTGCAGGATGCCTTGAGGCAGGCTGTGCCCTTATCGGAGGGGAGACTGCTGAAATGCCGGGGTTCTACCCTGTAGACGAGTATGACCTTGCCGGATTTGCCGTAGGGGTCGTGGACAAATCGAAGGTTTTTGACAATTCCACCATCGTGGAGGGAGACCTCTTGGTTGCCCTTCCGTCTTCAGGGGTCCACTCCAATGGGTTCTCCCTTGTCAGGAAGATTTTTAACCTTGACGCCGAGGTCTCTAGTCTTTACCGGTTTGAACCATCGCTTGGATGTACGCTTGGGGAGGCCCTGCTCGAACCCACCAAGATCTATGTCCGCCCTTTGCTCGAACTTGCAAAGAGTGTCACGCTAAAGGCTGCGGCCCATATTACAGGGGGAGGCTTCTATGAGAACATCCCCCGCTGTCTTCCTCCAGGCAAGATGGCGAGGATCATCTATGATGATGTCCGGGTGCTTCCTATCTTTTCCCTGATCCAGCAGGAGGGGGCCATTCCCCTTCATGATATGTACAACACCTTCAATATGGGCGTTGGTATGGTCCTTGTCCTAGATCCTGAGGCCGCCAAGGTTGCCCTGTCCTCTATCGAAGGCTCCTATATCCTCGGCACCATACTTGATGGCGAGCAAGGGGTGATTCTCGTATGATACGCATAGCTGTCTTGGTAAGTGGAGGTGGGACAAACCTCCAGGCCCTGATTGATGCAGAGGCCACCGGCGCCTTGGGCTGCGGCTCCCTAGTTTTGGTCGTTGCGGACAGGGAGGGTACCTATGCCCTCAAACGTGCTCAGGATGCAAGTATCACAGGTTGTGTCGTACAGCGGGTGAAGGGCGATCGAGCCCTGTTTGAGGCCAGGTTAGAGAAGGTTTTGAGCGAACATGCTATAGACCTGATAGTATTAGCAGGTTTTCTTTCCTTGCTTTCAGAAGATTTTGTCGGGAAATATCCCCAGAGGATTCTCAATATACATCCCTCTCTCTTACCGAGCTTCTCTGGCAAAGGGTATTACGGGCTGAAAGTGCATCAGGCAGCCTTGGAGCGTGGGGTGACTATCAGCGGGGCAACGGTTCACTTTGTCAATGCCACACCCGATGGGGGACCGATAGTTGCACAACAGGCAGTGTCTGTTCTTCCTGGGGACACCCCCGCCACCTTGCAAAGACGAATCATGGAGGAGGTTGAGTGGGTCCTGCTTCCACGATGTACCCGTGAGATCTGTCAGAAAATGGAGCAATCGATGAACATTGAACAGGTGTTGCGACACAAGAAGTATCCGGGACGAGGCCTCATTATGGGATTGTCCAGTGGGGGCTCTGCTGTCATAGCCTACTTCCTTATGGGACGGAGCAATAATAGCCGTAACCGGATATTGGCCTTGGAAGGGGATACAGTGAAAACAGAAGCTTTCGACGCTTCTGCCTTGGAAGATCCTTCCCTTATCATCTACCACCCGCTAAGGATGTTCGGATCTACGGTAATTGTGAGCAACGGGGACCAGACTGATACTATAGCGTCCTTCCTTACAGAGGGAAAAACCTTTGAAGAAGCTCTTGAAACCCGATATTATGAGCCCGATGAGCCTGCCTACACTCCGAGGATAAGCGGTATATTTGAGATGGGAAACCCCCTTTCCTACACACTCTCCATCCTCAAGCGGGAAGAAGGAACGTGTAAGAGGGAGTTCTTTCCATATATGGAGCCGAGGGTAGGTCGGGCTCATCTGATACATACCTATGAGGATGAGGGTTCTCCCCTTCCTTCATACGTAGGGAGTCCCAAGGAGATTAGCCTGGACCAGGACATTGAGCAATTCTCCCAAAGCCTCTGGGATAGTTTGGATACGGAGAACAGGATCGCGCTGTATGTCAGGTATACAGATCTGGATACAGGCAGCTTTAAGCAGAAATTGATCAACAAGCACACGAGGTAAACATGGACAGTATGGAACTTAAGTATGGGTGTAACCCCAATCAGAAGCCAGCAAGAGTATTCACAGAAACCGGTAACTTACCGATAACCATTCTCAGTGGGAATGCAGGATACATCAACTTGCTTGACGCGCTTAACGCTTGGCAACTTGTCTCTTCCTTGGACCAAGCCCTTGGCCTGCCTTCTGCCGCATCCTTCAAACATGTGAGCCCTGCTGGCTCTGCTGTGAGTCTTCCCTTAAGTGATGCTGAACGGACAATGTACTTTGTGCCAAAGGACAGGATTCTCTCTCCCCTTGCTACGGCTTATACACGCGCCCGTGGAGCAGACCGCATGTCGTCCTTTGGAGATTTCGTCAGTCTCAGCCGTGAGTGTGACCTCAGTACGGCACAGTGCATCAAAGCTGAGGTAAGCGATGGTGTCATCGCACCTGGGTATACTGAGGAGGCTCTGGCTCTGCTTAAGGCCAAGCGCAACGGATCGTACACCGTCCTAAAGATTGACGCATCCTATGTTCCTCCAGAACTGGAGACGAGGACAGTCTTTGGCATCACATTTGAGCAGGAGAGAAATACCGTACTTCTTGATGCAAGTGCTCTGAAGCCCATCGTCACAAACAATACGGTCTTGCCTGAGAGTTCTGTGATAGATATGGTGGTCGCACTCAACTCCCTAAAATATACCCAATCCAATTCGGTCTGCTATGCAAAGAACGGGCAGACCATAGGAGTGGGAGCTGGGCAGCAGTCCCGCATCCACTGTACTCGCTTGGCTGGGGACAAGGCTGATCTTTGGCATCTCAGACAGAGCGAACGGGTTCTTTCGCTTCCTTTTTTGCCCAAGCTGAGTAGGAATGACAAGGACAATGCCATAGAGCAGTATCTCTCTGATGACCCTGAGACCTCCCTGTTCGAAGCAGAGACCTGGAAACGTTTCTTTACTTCCTGTCCAGAGGTTTTTACCCTAGAAGAAAAGAAGGAGTATCTGAAGAGTGTCTCTGGGGTCTCTCTCGCCAGTGATGCCTTTTTTCCGTTCAGGGATAACATTGATAGGGCAAAGCGTAGTGGGGTGCAGTATATCGTACAACCTGGCGGCTCTGTCAGGGACGATCTGGTCATCGAGGCTTGCAACCAATATTCCATGGTAATGGTTTGCAATTCGATCAGACTCTTTCACCATTAAGCCATGGATGTTTTAGTGATTGGATCGGGAGGCCGTGAGCATGCTCTCGTTGTAAGTCTCTCTAAAAACCCAGATGTTGGCCGTCTCTTTGCCCTTCCTGGGAATGCCGGGATGGCGAGCCTTGCCACCTTGGTCCCGATAGGGACGAAGGAGCTGGACAGGATTGTCCGGTTTGCCAAAGAGGAAAGGATTGATTTTGTGGTGGTGGGGCCCGATGACCCTCTGGTCCTTGGATTGGTTGACCTGTTGGAAGCTGAAGGCATTCCCTGTTTCGGACCTTCCAAGCGCGCGGCAATCCTGGAAGGCAGCAAGGTCTTTTCCAAAGGCCTTATGAAGCGGTATGGGATTCCTTCAGCAGCATATGAGGTTTTTGAAAGGGTAGAGGATGCCCTTCTATATGCAAAAGACTGCACTCTTCCCAGTGTGGTAAAGGCTGATGGCCTTGCCTTGGGCAAGGGGGTGGTCATCGCTTACACCAGAGATGAATTGTTAGCGGCCATCAAGGCTATGATGGTGGACAAGGTCTTCGGTCAAAGTGGGGAGAAAATCATAATTGAGGAGTTTCTCACTGGCTTTGAGATCTCTGTCCTCACCTTTACCGATGGGGTGAGCCTGAGGGCCCTTCCTTCATCCATGGACCATAAGCGTGCCTATGATGGCGATCAGGGGCCGAATACCGGAGGTATGGGTGCTATCGCTCCAAACCCCTATTATACGCCTGAATTACAAGAACTTTGCATGCAGAGGATATTTCTTCCCACCATGGATGCTATGAACAAGGAGGGGAGAACCTTTAAGGGATGCCTCTATTTTGGTCTCATGCTTACCCCTGACGGGCCCAAGGTCATCGAGTATAACGCGAGGTTTGGGGATCCTGAACTGCAGGCGGTACTTCCGCTTTTAGAGAGTGACCTCCTGTCCATCTTAATGGCAGTTTCCCAACAATGCTTGAAGGATGTCGAGGTGAATTTCTCCTCTTTGAGCAGCTGTTGTGTGGTCCTTGCAAGTGGGGGGTATCCCCTCTGTTGTGAGACCGGCAAGAGGATTACCCTATGTGAGCCCGAAGAGGGCATCATGTGCCTGCATGCGGGCACGAGTTTTGAAGGGGAAAGCCTGGTTACCAACGGGGGTAGGGTGTTGAATGTTGTTGCCACGGCAGAGACGTTGCATGAAGCTGTTGAAAAGGCCTATCACGGAGTGTCTTTTGTTTCTTTTGATGGAATGCAGTATCGCAAGGATATTGGAAAAATCGCCCTCGAGGCGTAAGGGGCAGTATGGTTTACCGTTTGTTTGTTGAGAAGAAAGAGGGTTTCAGGGTTGCCGAAGAGGCCTTGCTTGAAAGCTTGAAGCTGTATGTGGGTATAGAGAATCTGCAGGGTGTGCGCATCATCAACCGTTACGATATCCAGGGCATAGAAGCGTCGCTTCTTGAACAGTGCAAATATATGGTGTTTTCAGAGGTGCAAGTTGACGATCTGTACGATACCTTCCCGCAAGTAGCTTCTTCCTCCTTTGTCCTTGCTGTGGAGTATCTAAGCGGACAATTTGACCAGAGGTCTGATTCAGCGGCCCAGTGCATCCAACTTATAAGCTCTGCTTCTCGTCCGCTGGTACGTAGCGCCAAGGTGTATGTATTTGAAGGGTCCTTTTCGGAAAAGGACAAAAATACCATCAGGGAGTATCTTATAAACCCTGTGGAAGCCACTGAGGCTGGGATGACCCTTCCTAAGAGCTTGATCCTTCCCAGTTCCAAGGTCGTAAAAGTGGAGACCCTCACGGGATTTTCCTCCCTTGAAGATGAAGCTCTCCAACAGTTTTCCCTTGCTGAGGGCCTTGCGATGGATCTTGATGATTTAAGGATGGTACGCGCCTATTTCGCTGATAGGGGGTGCGACCCTACCCATACCGAGCTGAAGGTCATCGATACCTACTGGTCAGATCATTGTCGTCACACAACCTTCCTCACCACCTTGGATTCCGTCGAAATTGATAGTGATGAGGTACAGGAAACCTATGAGCAGTATCTTGCTTGGAGAAAGGACTTGGGGATCAGGAAACCCGTCTCCCTTATGGATCTCGCCGTCATCGGCTCAAAGATCCTCAAGAAGCAGGGGAAGCTGGAAAGGCTGGATGAATCAGAAGAGATAAACGCATGCACAGTGAAGGTAGATGTCGATTGTGATGGAAAGAAAGAGCCTTGGCTGATGTTGTTTAAGAATGAGACCCATAATCATCCCACAGAGATAGAACCATTTGGAGGTGCCGCCACCTGTATAGGGGGTGCCATCCGTGACCCTCTTTCTGGTCGTGCGTATGTCTACCAGGCTATGAGGATCAGTGGAGCGGCTAATCCTCTGGTCCCGGTCGAAGATACCCTGCCTGGGAAGATTGCCCAGAAGAAGTTGGTGGTTACCGCAGCAAATGGATACAGTTCTTATGGGAACCAGATTGGCCTTGCTACAAGTTTGGTCCAGGAGATATACCACCCGGGGTTTATGGCAAAGCATATGGAGCTGGGTGCTGTGGTGGGGGCGGTGAGAGCCGGGGAGGTGAGGCGTGAAGATCCCCAGCCAGGGGATGTGATCGTGTTGGTGGGCGGACGTACCGGGCGTGACGGTTGCGGAGGGGCTACAGGTTCTTCAAAGAGCCATACTTCTGATTCCCTTGCAACCTGTGGTTCTGAGGTCCAAAAGGGCAATGCTCCAGAGGAGCGCAAGCTCCAGCGTCTTATGAGGCGCCCCGAAGCGTCGATTCTGATAAAGCGGTGCAATGACTTTGGGGCAGGGGGTGTTTGTGTCGCAATTGGAGAGCTTGCAGGGGGAGTGCTCATAGATCTCGATGCCATCCTCACCAAGTATGATGGACTCAGTGCGACGGAGCTTGCCATCAGCGAGTCCCAGGAGAGGATGGCAGTTGTCCTCGATGCTCAAGATGTCAGCCTTTTCCAAGCTTTGGCTACACAAGAAAATCTAGAGAGTTCTGTCGTAGCACGCGTTACCGAAGAGCAGAGCCTAGTGATGATCTATCAGGGAGAGACGGTTGTCTCCATCAAGAGGGATTTCCTGGACAGCCATGGTTCAGAGAAACATGCCGCCGTTAAAATTCCCCGAAGGGACATCCAGGAGAATCCCAAGGTGGAAGGTTCCATACAACAGAGATTGCTCACCCTGATGGGCGATCTGAATGTCTGCTCCCAACAAGGTCTTGCAGAGCGTTTTGACTCCACCATAGGTTCCGCTTCACTTTTTATGCCGTATGGGGGGAAGTTCCAGATGACCCCTTCTTCTGTGATGGCGGCCTTGTTTCCTGTAGGTAACGGGACAACAACTACAGCTTCTGTGATGGCTTGGGGGTACGACCCCTTTCTTATGGAACAGGATCCCTACCGGGGTGCCTTTTCTTCTGTAGTACACTCTGTGGCAAAGCTGGTCGCTGCAGGAGCAGACCTTGATCAGTGCTATCTCACCTTTCAGGAGTATTTTGGCAAGGTTGGAGATGATCCTGAGCGCTGGGGACTTCCTTTTGCAGCATTATTGGGTGCTTTCAAAGCCCAAATGCTGCTTGGAAAAGCGGCAATAGGGGGAAAAGACTCCATGAGCGGTTCCTTTGGGGAGCTTGATGTACCTCCCACATTGGTAAGTTTTGCGATCAGCGCCTCGCAAGCTTCTTCCCTGATAAGCAATGAGTTCAAGAATCCTGGCCATGCGGTAGTCCTGCTGCAAGCTGAGAAGGATGAGGACCTTCCCCACCTGTTTTCCAAGGTTTCATCTCTCATTGCACAGAAGAGGGTTGTCTCCTGCTATGCTACGGGCTTTGGAGGTCTTGCTGAGGCTTTGGTGAAGATGTGCTTGGGAAATAGGATCGGCTTTGCCTATCTTGCCAAGGCTGACCTGTTTTCCAAACGGTACGGTTCGTTTGTACTGGAGCTGGCCGAGGATCTTCCCCTAGGTGAATTGCTGGGATACACCACAGAGGAAGCAAAATTTTCAGGTGCAGGATTCAGCCTTACCTTGGAGCAACTCCAAGCTGCTTATGAACTGCCTCTTGAGCCGGTGTATCCTAGAAGACGGGAAGAGAAGGATAACGTGGACATTCCCCTTTTGCATTACTCAAAAAGGGCTCGTTCCAGAAGTAGCTACCCAAAACCTTCACCGAAGGTTCTTATCCCTGTCTTTCCTGGAACCAATTGTGAGTATGACCTGAGTTCTGCCCTTACTTCTGCAGGGGCTGTATGTGAGGAGTTTGTGATCAACAACCTCTCTCCCCAAGGAGTACGACAGAGTGTTCTCGCATTTGCCCAGGCCCTTTCCCAATCTCAGATGCTTTTTCTCCCCGGAGGGTTCTCTGGAGGGGATGAGCCAGACGGATCAGGTAAGTTTATTGCATCCTTTTTACGCAACCCCCTGATAGCCGAGGAGATAACCCGTCTTTTGGAAGTTCGTGATGGCCTCATCTGTGGGATTTGTAATGGATTTCAGGCCTTGATCAAGCTGGGGCTATTGCCATACGGGAAGATTATCAATCCTTCAGAGGATGATCCTACCCTGACCTTCAACCTTCTTGCCCGTCATCAGTCGATGTTGGTTAGGACGAGGGTAGCTTCTACACTTTCGCCATGGATGCAGCTCTCCCAGGTGGGGGATATTTCACTTGTCCCCATCTCCCATGGGGAGGGAAGGTTTATCTGTAAGCCTGAGCTGCTCTCCCAATTGGCCGTCAATGGACAGATAGCCAGCCAGTATGTGAATCTGCAGGGAAATCCAACTATGGATTTGCCATGGAATCCCAATGGCTCAGCGTACGCCTTGGAGGCTCTTTCCTCCCCGGACGGCAGAGTCTTTGGAAGGATGGCCCATAGTGAGCGAGCGACTAAGGATCTCTATCGGAATACTCCCTATGAGCCTGATGCCCTGTTGTTCTCAAGTGGTGTCAGGTATTTTTCCTGATACGAGCTGGGCAACCAAACTTCTCATATCTATGATATGATTGAAACCCAATATCATTGACGAAAAGGAAGAATGCTATGGAAAAGTTTGTTATTTTTGCATTTCAAGGAAACCCGGTCTGTTTCGTGCATGTGCTGCTCAATGCTCTGGACATGCATGCCAAAGGAAAGGATGTGAAGATTGTGCTTGAAGGCGAAGCGGTAACCCTGGTAAAGAAGATGACAGAGTCAAAGAACCCTCTTTTCAAGAAAGTGGTTGACCTCTCTCTCATCGACTGCGTCTGCAGGGCGTGCTCGGCAACCCTTGGTGTCCTTGAATACAATGAGCAGTCAGGTCTGCCTGTTGGTGGAGATATGAGCAACCATCCCTCTTTTCTCTCCTATACTGAGCAGGGCTACCAGATCATAACGCTATAGATGCAGTTTTCAGGCCAGAAGTAGCAGTCACAGGAAAAGAAGCACAAGAGCTCCATTATCGGAGATCTCGTGCTTCTTTACATTTCTCTGTTTTGTCATGCATTCTTCAAGCGTGGGACAGTTTTGCCCTTGATAATCCATCTTAAGGGAGCTGAAGGGTCAATATGACACACGAATGTGCCATGGTAGCGGAAATGGGTCATTCTGAGCAGTGAGAGATACTAAATCATGTTTTGGATTGGGTAGAAAAGGGTCTTTGCCCTGGCAAGATAAGGATATGCGGCATATTTCTAGCACAAATGCATCAATTGTATTCTGTTTTTGTGATATTTAGGTGTTATATGTCTGTTTATAAAAGTTGGCACGCTATTTGCATCTATATAGGTGAAAGTCAGAAAGGCTTATGAACAACAGAAACACACATGGAGGTGTAAACATGAAATACTACGTAACCTATAATCGCAATAACCCCGTATCCAACTATCGATCCCTATTTAACGATCTCTGGTCTGATTGGGGAACAACCAGCAAAATCCCCCCTGTCGACGTATCTGAGACTGACAAGGCGTACGTGATAGAAGCTGAACTCGCCGGCTACACTCAGGATGAGGTGCATGTAAACGTCGACAAGCATGTGCTCAAGCTCAGTTCTACCAAGGAGAGCAATCCTGAAGAGGACAAGAAGAAGAAATCCTTGGTTCGTGAACGCTATTACCGAGCCTTTGAGCGCTCCTTCAGCCTGCCGGAAGATATTGACGAAAGCGCCATAGAAGGTGAATTCTCTGATGGCGTACTTACCGTAACCCTGCCTAAGAAGCCGGAGGTGCAACCCAAGAGCATTGAAGTGAAGATAAGGAACAACTAGATTCCACTTTCAAAAACGGTTACATAACACATATACAAACTTGCACAAGGACAGCCTGGACTATTCCAGGCTGTCTTTCTAGTGTGCTCGGTATGAGCATTCTCTAAAGGGTGAAAGTCCCAAGTACGGGTGATAGCGCCAAGTACATAGCCAAGAGCAAGGGTGTCCTTCGTGAGGGGGAATCTGAAGAAAGCTGGAGGCAAAAT
>DUPO01000201.1 GCA_012838275.1 Spirochaetales bacterium | reverse complement strand
GGATAACGGCAGTTGTTTGTCCCTTGCTAAGGGCCGGTTGCAACCCTCATATGGTATGCTTGGATGATAAGTATCTGCTGGGACGGGGATTCAGAGTCCTCTAAAATCGACCTGAAATAGGGAGTTGGTCTAGCATTATTCCTCTCCGCTTGGTATTGTCACGTGCAAAGGGGGTGCCTATGGAACAGTCATTGTTAACGGATTTGTCGATTTCCCTGCTGAACACCATTCCCGACCCTTTTTTTATCATAGCTGAGGACGGAACCTATCTTGAGGTCCTCGGCGGGACCGAACGCTCCCTCTATGATGACGGGAAGCCCATGAAAGGGAAAAATATCTACGAGTTCATGGAAAAGGATTTCTCCGATTACTTTATAGGAAAGATACGGCAAACTTTGGCCGGAAATGTCCTCAATTGCTTTGAATACCAGCTTGAGACTGACAGGGTCAGCCTTCCTGAGCTCAATGGTCCGGGAGGGAGCCAATGGTTTGAGGCCCGCATGTACCCGATGCCAAAACCATACATGGGTCACCGTGCCGTAACAGTCATGATAATTAACATAACCGAGCGCAGGCTGTTGCAACAGCGTTTGAAAGATCTCTCCTACCTTGACCCCCTTACGTCCTTGGCCAACCGTCGCTACTTCATGGAGCGTATAGCAGAGGAGCTTGAAGAGCACTATGCCAACGGGACCAATGTCCATGTGCTCCTGTGTGATGTCGATCATTTCAAATGGATCAATGACCTCTATGGGCACCTCGCAGGGGACGCCATTCTCAAAGGATTCGCCTCCGTTGTGCATCAGGTATTGAAGCGTACGCACACGATAGCCCGCTTTGGAGGGGATGAGTTCATCATATCCCTTGTCGGGATGACCACCGAGCAGGTTTTGGAAAAATGCAATGAACTGCTTCTAGCAGTGCAAGAATATGAATTTATGTATGACAACATCAGGATTCCTGTCCGCATCAGTATCGGTGTGGCTGCTGCTTCCCCCCATGTTGATGACATTAACGGTTTGGTGAGATGGGCGGACAAGGCTCTGTATGAAGCGAAGAACCAGGGAAGGAACAGGGTCGTCCTTTTAGATGGGGGTGAACTATAGTGATGGTAATGGATATTATGTATAACATCTTATTCCTACTCATCCTCAGTGTGGTGTATTCGACCTATCCATTCAAGAATTACAAGAAGCTTTTCTCCCATACTCCATTAATCGGTGTAGCTATTGGCCTTTTAGGTATCCTTGTCATGTTCAAGCCCATGATCGTTGAGCAAGGGATACAATTTGATTCCCGGACTATCCTAGTTGGAGTAACTGCGATGACCTTTGGCTTTGCCCCAGCTTTTATTGGGGCCGTCATGATGGCCGGTTTCAGGATTTTTCTTCAAGGCAAAGGCACCCTCGCAGGGATAGTAATTATTTTTGTCTCCCTTGCTATTGGCAGTATCTGGCGCAAATTCCGATTCAAGAAGATTTCAAGCAGGCAACACAATCTGGGCCTAGAGTTCCTTCTGGTTGGCCTGCTAATCCACATTGGGATGTATCTTTGCATGTTTTTGCTTCCTCAGTATCTTTGGGACATGATTTTCCGGGATTTCACAATTCCAATTCTCATATACTACCCCATTGGCTTCTACCTGCTCAGTCTGCTGTTGTTCAACCAGGCGCTTCGAGTTGCAACTCTCAACGAGTTGCGGAAAAATGAACGGCAGTTCAAGACTATCTTTGAACAATCTCCCATCGGCATGGCCCTTACCGACCTCATTACAGGGGAGATTCGCAGCGTAAACCAGAGCTACCTTACTCTTCTAGGCCTAGAGCGTGAAGAGCTTGTGGGAAAGACTTGGGGTGAGTTTACCCACCCTGATGACAAAGCCCTTTCAGCAGGGATGACTGGGAAGATGAGGCTGGGCGAAAGGGGTCCTTTCAACTTTGACAAGCGGTTCATCAGAAAGGATGGCTCTGTTGTCTGGGGAAACCTCTCCTTGTGCGTCTTCGACCCCAGTGATGATGAATCGTTGGATTCCTTGTGTATGACCCTCGACATAACAGATCGCAAAAACGAAGAGGACAAGGTACGGTATGCAAACACCCATGACGCTTTGACCGGATTTTACAATCGGACCCATTTTGAAGAACACATACATAGCTTCAATTCAGAAGGGAATCTCCCTCTGACAGTCGCTTTTGGTGATGTGAATGGCCTTAGGATCATCAATGAAGCTTTTGGCCGAGAGCAGGGAAACCTTCTGTTAAAAAGGATATCCTCAATCATCAGCGAAAGCCTCGGAGAGGGAAACTATGCCGCCCGCGTCGGGGGCGATGAAGTGGCCATCGTATTCTTCCGGACGCCCATCAAGGATGCTGAGAAGATCATCCGGGGAATCCGTGAGCAAGTCTCTGAGATGTTGGTCATGGATTCGGTGCGGACCTCTATCAGTTTTGGTATGTGTGAGATGACAACCACTGATGATGATATCAATGAAATCATCAAATATGCCGAGAAGGATGTCGATACACACAAACTCATGGAATCACCCCACATGCGCGGACGGGCTGTCTACGCGATCATCAATACGCTGCATGAGAAAAACAAACGTGAAGAGTTGCATTCGCGCCGGGTAAGTAGTTTTTGTGAATCCCTTGCCACGGCTCTTGAAATGAGTGAGTGGCAGGTTTCTGAGATGAAACTGTTAGGCCTGATGCACGACATCGGCAAGATTGCCATCAGTGAGTCAATCCTCAATAAGGAGGGCAAGCTTACTGGCAAGGAGTGGGAGGAGATGAAGCGGCACCCTGAGATAGGATACCGCATCCTCTTCTCGGTTGAAGACATGGCAGGTCTTGCCGGATATGTGCTTGCCCATCATGAACGATTTGATGGAAAAGGCTACCCCAAAGGCCTCAAAGGTCTTGAGATACCCTTCCAATCGAGGGTTATTGCCATTGCAGACGCTTTTGATGCTATGACGGCAGAGCGGACCTATCGCGAAAGCGTTACCCCAAAAGATGCGGCAAGAGAGTTGAAAAAGCACGCTGGGACTCAATTCGATCCTGACCTAGCCAAAACATTTATCGAAAAGATACTCAATATTGATTGGGAAACACTGTCCTGACAAACAATAGGATACGTAAGCCTTACCTCTTCCTTGACAGCGCCTAATCCACTGTTTACCCTACAGATGTGGTCTTAGATACTCGTTCGCACAATACCAAGGAGTTGCATATGGGAGTAATTACCATTTCGCGTCAGATGGGAAGTGAAGGGACGTATATAGGCAAGAGGCTTGCCACAGAACTGGGTCTCAAGTATGTGGACAAACAGGAACTCGGCCTGATCATGCGAGAATACGGCTTCAGCCTTTTCGATGAGGTCTATGATACCAAACCAAACTTCTGGGAACGCTTTGACCTTGAGAGGGTTTCCACCGTCGAATTCCTTATCCAAGCGATGAGGGCCACGGCCAAGGTGGGGGATGTGGTCATGCTGGGTCGGGGTGGGTTTGGCCTTTTCCAGGGGT
>DUPO01000024.1 GCA_012838275.1 Spirochaetales bacterium | reverse complement strand
AAGAAGACAGAGGCCAGATAGGGACTACCACATCGCAACTATCCAGCCAACTGTCTTCACAAATTACAGCCACAGTATATGCTTTTGTTTGCTTATGCTTCAACGGTCATTTATCAACACTGTGCAAATACGGATTTATATCTTTAAGGTGGTATCCTTAATTCCAGGTGGAAGAGACGTACAATCCCTTTGTGTTTGCCGGTAAGAGTTGAATACCTTAATGCCTCTAGGAGATTCTCCGCGCTATTGGTGATGTGCTCTTATGCGTCCAGGCCGGTCTTGGTGGAGGGAGCCTCCATGCACGAAGCAATGCTCAACAAATAGCATACCTGTTCACCAAATAGAGTCTATTAGCTATACTCCCTCTTGGAGGATCTATATGGCCTTGCTACACCTTTCCCTTTATTCCGATACCCTCATGATGGACTCTTCTGTTTCCATCATTTTCCCCCAGAACAGCCAGCGTGTTCTTGATGAGCGCAAGCCTTTTTTCAAAGGTCCCTACAAAGTGCTCTATCTGCTGCACGGTCTGAAACAGAATGAGACGAGTTGGATCCGAATGTCCTCCATCGAGCGATATGTGAGCCAACTTCCCCTGGTCATCGTCATGCCTTCTGTCCACCGTTCCTTCTATACCGACCAGGCTCGTGGCTTCCCTTACTTTACCTATGTTGCTGACGAACTGCCGTCCCTGATGAAGGAGATGTTCAACATATCACCAAAGAGAGAGGACACCTTTGTCGCAGGGCTCTCCATGGGGGGCTATGGAGCTTTCAAGCTGGCACTCTCCCGCCCGGAGCAGTATGGCTATGCTGCAAGCCTCTCTGGCGCTGTTGATCTGGTAGGCTTGCGATCCCAGCAGGATGATCCCTCAGTAGAGGCTGAACTGGAGAATACTTTCGGTGACCTTGACAGGGTGGAAAATAGTCGACATGACCTGTTTGCATTGGCAAGATCCCTCAAGAGAGTAAAACCAGAGCTTTTCATGAGTTGTGGAACCGAGGATTTTCTATATGCAGGGAACAGGCACTTTCATGAAACATTCTCAAAAGATCTGAGTATCGCGTATCACGAAGAGGCGGGAGCCCATACTTGGGATTACTGGGATAGGAATATTCAACGGGTCCTGTCGTGGCTTCCCCTACTCGATGAAAAACAGTAAGGACCCTCAAAGTGAGCGTCAGCATACTTCCAAGAGACAAAAAATACCAGAAGGGCGATCTTCTGGTATTTTTTCCTGTGGGGAGTAACTGGTCTTTTATATTGTGGAAGCAACCGCCAAAGGCATGGCCAAGGGGACCCAGCTTGCATCAAGAGTGAAGACGACATCTGCTTCACACCAGGAGGAGTAGGACCTGAGATCCTGCAATATCTTGGCTCTCAGGGCATCGAGCTCGCGTAGGGAGCGTTCTTCCTTCAAGTAGAAATAGAGCGTGACAGAGAGCCCGCGCCCTTGCTGGATGGCAAAGAGCTTGGATTTTCTGAACCCTTCATGCTTGACGTGTTTTTTCGCAATCTGTTCAAGGTCTTTCTGGATAGATGAAGCAGGGGCGGCTCCCAAGAGTTCCCTGCTGCTTTGCAGAAGTTCCCGGACCAGCATGGGTGCGAGCCCTACTATGAAAAAGATCGTTACTATGGGGTCAATATAGAGGGCAAGCTTCGCATAGCCTCTCTTGTTTGCAAAATAGATCATGATCATGGCAAGTACGGCAGCAAGACTAATTGCCGAGTCTATCAGCCATGAGCGTCCTTCAACACGGAGCACAGGAGATTTGAGCCGTTTTGCCTGGATGGCCAGAACCACATACACTATGATGCAGACTACCAAGGATAGCAGGTTGATCTTGAATGCGATTGCCACATCGATGGCATACCCGCCGGTAAGCACTGCATGAAAGGCACTGGCTGCGATGCTAAATGTCATCAATAACATGACTGTGGAGCGGATGGCGATAAAGAATGGCTCGAAAGCACTGTAGCCAAATTGGAATTTTTTGTTTTGCTTTCGGAACAGCAACGTTACGATGCGCCCGGAACCAAGAATAAACATGCTTTGGATCAGCGAATACAGCCCGTCAAACAACATTGAATTGGAGTTCGCCTTTAAAGAAGCGGCAACGCTCAATATGCCAAAAGCAAGGCACACGACTGTTGTTACCCGTAGGAGAAGAAGTTCGGTTTTTTTGTTACTCATATTCCACTTGTTCTTATGCATGGCGTTCATTCGCCTATTGTATGGGTATATATCCATAATACGCCCGTCGTTTCTGTCCTACGTATAGGGCATGTGCACAGAAGTGCACGTCTTTCAACGGGATGCATTTTTAGTATATGATGATTTTATCATAATCTCTGCTACAGGTGCAAGGGTGTACCCACAGATCTTCTTTTAGGCAATACGAGCTCTGTGAGTAAAGATATTTCAATGTTTAACTACAAAACACTTGGCATCCACTGGTTTAAAATATATCCTTATTAAGATTTGGTATCATTATAAATATTATATCCTATCCCTAATTCCCTTACAGAGGTATTTCATGAAACGTACGATTAAGACCTTATCCCTCATCCTTGTATTCTCTCTTTCATTTTTCTTGCTATCGTGCATGAAAAACGAGGAGGAAGTCTTGGCCCTTGATGAGCTTGGCGCAGCGACAGACTATACTCAAGTCGTATCTTCTGCGGTGCAGGTACAGCAAGCAGCATTGCGTGACCGGGTTTTGGGAAGCGGAACCATTCAAGGCAGGGAAGAGGTCAGTATAAAGGCCCGAGCCTCTGGAGTGATCAAGAGCATAGACTTTAACCTCGGTGCAATGTTGGAAAAGGATCAGGTACTCCTGACCCTTGACGATACCATTGCCACATTGAATGTCAGCCAGTTGGAAAACCAATATAAAAACAGCCTTAAGGAGTTGAAAGCGAACGAACAACTCTACGATAGGGGTGCAATATCACTGGTTCAGCTCACTCAGACGCAAAGCAGTGTTGATGGGCTTGCCGCCCAACTCGAGCAGGTGAAAAACAATCTCAAGAATACTCAGATAAGGACTCCCATAGCCGGTAGTGTAGCCGAAAAGACCAACCTGGTAGTCGGTGATCTTATCCAGGCCGGTCAGCAGATCGTACGGGTTGTCGATCTCGAACATCTGCGCATTACACTCCCTGTAGGGCAGAACCAGCTCTTTCTCATACAGGAGGGGGCTCCTGCCATCATAACAATCCGCACTCCGACAGAGACCATTGAAGCTGAAGGATTTGTCAGCGCCATAAGTGCAGGAAGCGATTCCCGTACCGGTAGCTGGTCAGTACTTGTTGACTTCATCAATCCCAGGCCTTCTCTTATCAAGGCTGGTATTTCAGCCCAAGTGGTCATATTCAACGAAGATGCTCCCATCTACACCTTGGTACCAAATTCAGCCATGGTCTACCGTGACGGCATGTCCTCTGTCTATATGGTAGAGGGCAGCAGTGCCAGAAAGGTCCGTGTAAAGGTTGTAGACCAATACGGTGATCAAAGTGCGGTAGAAAGCATGGAAGACGGGGTAACACTCACAGGTAAAAAGGTATTGGTAAGTGCCTTGTCGCGCATTTTGGACGGTAGCTCTGTCATCACGAAAGAAACCTAATAAGGAACGGAATATGGAAAATCAGAAAGGATTCAGCATAGGCAGGTTTGCTGTAACCAAGCCTGTGTTGGTCAACATACTAATGATAACTATCCTCATCCTGGGAGCCTTGAGCTTGGTTCGCTTGCCTCAAGAGCAGTTTGCTGAGGTTCCCTTCTTCTGGGTCAATGTCATCGTCCCCTTTCCTGGGGTCGGGGCTGAGGACCTTGAGTCCTCAGTTACCATCCCGGTAGAGAATGCATTCCAAGGAATGGATAAGCTGAAGAAAATCAGCTCCACCACCAGTGAAGGCCTCTCTGTAGTGAGAGTCGAGTTTGATGACGGTATTTCCAAACAGGAGTTCAAAGCCCTCTACCAGGATGCCCAGACGAGGTTCAGCCAGGTATCCCTCCCTGAAGGAACCCTTAACCCTATCGTTGATGATTTCTCGTCTGCCGACTTCCTGCCTGTTATCGAGGTGGTGATAAGCGGAAACCTTCCCTATGAAGAACTTCGTGAACAGGCAGTCTCTCTCAAGAATAAAATCCTGAAAGTTAAGGATGTCTCAGATGTTGAGCTTCTTGGCCTTCCAGATCGCCAAATTCTGATAAATCTTGATAGTTCCCGCCTTATAGCCCTTGGCCTTACTGTAAATGAGGTTGTCAGGGCCATCTCTGATCAGAATAGTGCAGTCCCCAGCGGTACGTTGAGTACTGACTCAAGGGAGTACCTTCTGAGGACCTTAGGATCCATCAAGGAGATTTCTGATTTCGAATCGGTCATAGTCAGACGTTCGGTAACCTCTGAGGGTGTGGTAAGGATCAGTGACGTTGCAGAGGTGGTCGACGGTTTCGATCCTGACTCCACTCTTGCACGTTTCAATGGGAATCCATCGGTAAATCTCAAGGTAACCAAAGTTGTTAATGGCAGCTCAGTATCTGTAGTGGAAGGGGTCACCGAAATTGTTGAAGAGGCAAGGCTTACAAGTAACGGAGGAGCCAAACTTACCCTGTTCAATGACTCGACGGTGCAGATAGCCTCAAGCCTCTCTGTCCTTTCATCCAATGCCCTGATGGGTCTCTTCCTGCTTGTACTCATCCTTTGGTTGTTTATAGGCTTGCGAAATGCCCTGATAACAGCGTTAGGGATTCCAGTTACCTTTGCCCTTACTTTTTTGGTCTTGGATCTTCTTGGCGAGACCATAAACACCAATACACTCTTTGGGCTTGTCCTGGTCCTTGGTCTTATTGTCGACCATGGTATTGTGATCATTGAGAACTCCTACCGCCTACAATCCAACGGTATGCTGCGTCATGACGCAGCGATAGAGGGCTCGAGCCAGGTAATCTGGCCGGTCATCGCAGCAACGGCTACCACAGTTGCCGCTTTCCTGCCGCTGATGCTCCTGCCTGGAACCATTGGTAAGTTCCTTAGGGTCATCCCCCTTACTGTTATCATCGCCCTCATGGTAAGTACTGCAGAGGCGATATTCTTCCTGCCTAGCCACTATGCAGAGTGGGGTCCAAGGGAAAACTCCAAGCGTAAGAAGAAAAGAGAGCCAGGTACATGGTTTAATCCCATACAGCAAGGATATGTCAATCTTCTGGCAAAGCTATACCGATTCAAAGGGTTATTACTATTTTTGGCCTTGGTCCTTACCCTTGGAGTACTGTCCCTTGTGGGCATGCTCAAGCAGGATCTGTTCGCTGCAGAGGACTATAGCTATTTCAATATTGAAATTCTCACCCCTCGGGGAACAGCCCTCGAAGAGACCAACAGGATTGTCGCCGAGTATGAGGCAGTCCTGCTCGATAAGGTAGGTAATGGGGAAATCCTTTCTATCAGCACCAAGATAGGGACTCTAGGCAGTGGTGAGGCAAACTCCACCAAAGCCCAGATAACTGTAGATCTCGCTGAAATGGACGAGGGAAGAAAACGGAGCATAAATGAAGTGATAAATGAGGTGCAGAATGAAGTCTACTATATCAGTGGTGCTGAACAGGTTTTCTTCCGCAAGGCTCAGAATGGTCCACCAACGTCCGATCCCTTGAGCTTCCGTTTCTCAGGTGATGAGTACAAACAGCTCATCGATTCATCCAATGCCATCATTAACCTGCTCAACTCTGTTGAGGGGGTCAATAATGTGGAGAGTGATTTTGTCGCAGGAAGCCCTGAGCTTCGTATACGCATCAACCAGGAGCGAGCCAGCGCACTAGGAGTGAATGTGAAGAGTGTCGGATCGTACATACGGGCACGTTTTGATAAGATCCCTGCTGGAATATTTTTCGAAAAGAACGAACAGATAGATATTGTAGTCAGATTTGCAAGCGTTGATTCAAAGCGCTTTGAAAATCTTGAACAGCTGCTCATCCCCACCGATGATGGAAGGCTTGTCCCCCTTTCTAGTGTCGCTACCATCGAGCTTGATAACTCGCTGGGTACGATACGACGTGTGGAAGGGAAGCGTGAGATCACCGTGACGGCCAATGCACTCGATAGCGTTGACCTCAAAGAGGTCAACAACCAGGTAAAGCAGCTTTGGCAGCAGACCCTCAGTGAGCGCTACCCTGATGTCGCCTTTGGTGTAGGTGGCGAATTCGATGATTTCAGTACTTTGATATTTGATATCCTGAGGGTATTTATCCTAGGTATTTTCCTTATGTATCTTATCCTGGGAACTCAATTCAACAGTTACAGCCAACCGCTTCTGATCCTTTTGTCTGTTCCCTTTTCGTTTATCGGTGTCGTGCTCTATCTCTTTGTTTCCGGAACGCCGCTTTCAACGACGGTAATTTACTCTGGCGTTGCCTTAGCAGGCATTGCAGTCAATGATGCGATCGTCCTGATCAGCTTCATCAATGAGTTGCGCGCCAAAGGCAAGAGTGTAAAGGAAGCGATACGGGAATCGGCACAAACAAGGCTCAGGCCTATCGTACTGACCTCCCTTACCACCATAGTTGGCCTGTTGCCTACTGCAATTGGTCTCGGTGGGTATTCAGTGGTCTGGTCACCTATGGCAAGTACCATCATTTTTGGACTGATGTTCTCAACGTTGACAACCCTGTTCGTCATCCCGATGTTGTATGGAACCATTTACGATAAGAAGAAGAGGATTGCAGCATGAGAAAGCACCTAACAATCACCACAATACTAGTTTTACTTGTCATAGTTTTACCGGTCACGGCCTCATCCTACCCGAAGCTTACCACTCAATACGAACTGGATAGAGAAGAGATCGTGCCTCTTGAGCAGGAGGCCTTGCAGGCCTTCATAGAGGAGTGGCAGGAAGAGAGCCTTCCTACCTTTGCCCAAGCAGACCAACAGCTACGCAATGCTCTGAAAAAAGGGAACCTCAATCTTGAACAACTACAATCGCTGTACAGGATGCAGGCGGACCAACTGGAGTACCAGAAAAGTGAACAGGGTTTTAAGTT
>DUPO01000200.1 GCA_012838275.1 Spirochaetales bacterium | reverse complement strand
CATATCTCCTTGTAAATTCTAAGCGTAAACATTCAACTTAGGATAATCTACATTAAACCACGAATCAAGAGAAAAGGCAAATGTGTTCAATCGTGAAATCACTACTAAAGCTAAAAACTGAGCTATTAGGACGGTTTTAGCCCATCCCTATGATAAAACTGTCCTTTTAGGATGACCTACACCCTTATATTGGGTATATTTGCATGAAGAGATTGGAGGAATCGATGGTACGACATGCAGTCAGGAAGACTAAAGAAGGCATTTCCTACACAGTTAGCTTGGTCTTTACCCTATCATGCTGGGCTTTGACACTCTTTTTAGCCTGGGGGTTGGCCTTAAATATGAGTGAAGGGGTCCCTTTGGCCTCCATGTGGCATATAGTACTGCTCTGCCTATTCTCCTTTGTGGGGGCACTCTTTCGAGATAGCTGGGTCTTTGACACGGAGAAGGGTGAAGTCCGTTCCTTTTACGGCTTCGGGCCTTTGGGTAAGAGGGAAGACATTCCGTTCAGTGCTGTCTCCCATCTCTCACTGGAACACTTCGTGCGCGGTTCGACCGACAAGGATGCAAAGCCGACAAAAAAAAGATTCAAGGCCATAATGGTGTTCTCCATCTGTATGGAGGATGAGAGCTCACGCGACATCGAGATCATCGCTGAGAAGGGTTCAGGAGGGAGGACGGAGGCAGCGATACAGGCTATCTCAGCTGTCACCGGTTTGCCGCTGCTCATCGACCGTCCGCGGGATATGGACTTGGATGTAGGGCTTAGGGATCCCGATTGATTCACTCTTGGATGGTCATTTCGCTTTTACAGCAATCCTTTTCTGCAATACATGAAAAAACGGACACTCTCTCGAATGTCCGTTTTTTTGACTTGATAGCTTTGGACTTGTTTCCTATTGCTTGTTAATTGCCTCTGCCTTGATCTTTGCTGCATCTGCTTGGGCATCTTCCATGCTGATCTTGCTGACATCTTCCTTGCTGTAGAGCCAACAGGCGACTTCATGTTTATCCGTGATGTCAAACATCGGTGGGATGTGGCATGAACACCAAGGCATCCTCTTGGGACAGCGGTCATAGAAATAACACCCGTCACGTTCCTTGTCCGGTGAAGGGACATCTCCTGTGAGGATGATTCTCTTCCTTTCGCGCTCAACCTTTGGGTCTGGGATTGGTGCTGCTGAGAGCAGGGCGACTGTATAAGGGTGCTTAGGAGAGTCGTAAAGCTGTGCGGAATCTGAAACTTCGACTATTTTCCCAAGGTACATGACTGCAATCCTGGTGCTTATGTGTTGTATGACTGCAAGGTCGTGTGCGATGAAGAGGTAGGTAAGGCCGAACTCTTTCTGCAAGTCAGTGAGAAGGTTCAGGATTTGTGCTTGGATAGAGACGTCCAAGGCGGAAACAGGCTCATCTGCAAGAATAATCTTGGGATTGAGGGCAAGGGCCCGTGCAATACCGATCCTCTGGCGCTGGCCTCCGCTGAATTCGTGGGGGTACCTGTTCTTGAAAGCCTTATTCAACCCTACACGTTCCATCAGGTCTTCAACCCTGACCTCCATCTCATGGGACGTCATGCTCTCGGGCAAGAGTTTCCGATTGTTGTAGATCACCATGGGCTCAGCAATGATCGAACGCACAGTCATGCGAGGGTCAAGCGAAGCATACGGATCCTGAAAGATCAGCTGCATATCCTGTCTGGCCTTGAGCATGGTACGGGTATCAGCCTTTACCATGTCGATACCGTTGAATATCACACTGCCGCTGGTAGGTTTGTGAAGCTGGGCTATGGAGCGTACCGTGGTGGATTTCCCACAACCGGACTCACCAACGATTCCCAAGGTCTCCCCCGGATATACATCAAAGGAAATTCCATCTACAGCCCTTATGGCCCCTACTTTCCTGTTGAAGAGGTTGCCGGTCTTGATGGGGAAGTGCTGTTTTAGATCCCTTACTTCCAAAAGGGGCTTTTTAGTACTAGTAGTGGCCATTATGCCTTCTCCTGTTGCGTGGCATCCTGCAATGCCTGTTTCTTGGTCTCTTCATCGATGTAGAGCCAACAAGCTACCTCATGCTGGTTGCCCAGATCCTTTTCAGGGGGATAGGCATGCTTGCAAACTTCCATAGCCTTGTGGCATCTGGGATGGAAGGGGCAGCATGGGGGCAGGTCGATTACGTTCGGTGGTTGGCCCTCAATGGAGAACAATCGCTTGTCCTTATTGGCCGTATCCATTCTGGGGACGCTTTTGATGAGTCCTTCCGTATATGGGTGGGCGGGCTTGGCATAGAGGTCGTCGGTCAGTGCTGTCTCAACAATGCGTCCTGCATACATGACGCAAACCTTGTCGCACATCCCGGCAACCACTCCCAAGTCATGGGTTACCAGTATTACGGCTGTGCCCATCTTGTTGTTTATCTCTGAAATCAATTCCAGGATCTGGGCCTGGATAGTTACGTCCAAGGCTGTGGTAGGCTCGTCAGCAAGCAGCACCTGAGCGTTGCAAGAGAGGGCCTGGGCTATCATGACACGCTGACGCATACCACCGGAGAACTGGTGGGGGTAGCTGTAGATTCTCTTCTCAGGGGAAGGGATTCCAACAAGCTTGAGCATCTCAATCGAGCGTGCGAGAGCTTCCTTCTTATCTGTCTGAGGGTTATGCAATCGGATGGTCTCAATCATCTGGGTGGAAATTTTCAAAAAGGGGTTGAGGCTGGTCATGGGATCTTGGAAAATCATGGAGATCTTATCACCACGGATATCACGCATCTCAGATTCGCTCACCTTGAGGATATCCTCACCTTCAAATAGGACTTCGCCCCCGACAATTTTGCCCGGAGGGGAGGGGATGAGACGCATGATGGAGAGGTTGGTGACACTTTTGCCGCTTCCAGACTCTCCTACGATTCCCAAGGTCTCCCCTTCATGTACTGTGAATGATACTCCGTCAACGGCTTTTACGATGCCGTCGTCGGTCTTAAAGTATGTTTTCAAGTCCTTAACTTCGAGGACTGCTTTTGCATTAGGTTTCAAACTCATTCTTCGTCCTCCTACAGTTGGTTCTTGCTTTGCGGATCGAAAGCATCTCTTAGTCCATCACCAAAGAAGTTCATGGCAAAGAGGAATATTGTCATTGCGATTGCAGGGAAAATCAATTTCCATGGATAGAGAGTCATACCGTTTACCGCATCACCTACAAGGGAACCCCAAGAGGCATACGGAGCCTGGACTCCCAAACCAAGGAAAGAGAGGAAAGACTCTTGCATGATGAAGGCAGGTACGCGTAACGTTGAGTAGACGATGATGACCGAGAGGGAGTTTGGCACCATATGCCGGAAAATAATCCTTCCGGTCGATGCTCCCATGCTTCGGGCCGCCTCTACGAACTCGCTGTTCTTGAGACTCATTATCTGACCTCGTACCATTCGTGCGATGGTAAGCCAGCTGACCATTGCAAGGGCAACAAAGAGGTTCATGATGTTCCTACCGAAAATGGCCATGAATATGATGACCAGCAACATGTAGGGCAAACCATACATGATATCTACCAGGCGCATCAGGAAGAAGTCTACCTTTCCACCTAGGTAGCCTGCAAGCGCACCCACTATAATACCGATGAATACACTGGTGAGAGTCCCTATCAAGCCAATCATGATAGAGACCTGACCACCGTAGATGATACGGCTCAGCATGTCCCTTCCGCTGTAGTCAGTTCCCAAAAGATAGTGCCGGCTATGTTTCTTTGTAGCTTCGATCTCAGCAGAGAGGTTCTCGCTTATGGTGACCTTCTTGTCGATGGGGAAGCTTACAGTCCCCTCCTTGATCTCTTGCTTGAGTGTCCGTTCTGAGCTTCTGGTGATGGTGGTCTTGATCTTACCCAGGAGGTTGGTCTTGCCTGTGGCGGCGATACCCTTTTCTCCGATGCTCATCATCTCGATATCCAGGGAGGATTGGTACTCTTCTTCACTTAGTCCAGGGTTGGTCTCCTTGATGGAATTCATCACTTGTGCACGTTTTTCCTGAAGGACCTGTGCTTCAATAGTGGGAATATCAAGCTTGGTGATAGCCGCATAGACGGGGAGGATCTCCTCATAGGACATCTTTGCCAGGTTCTGGATCTTGCCCGTTTCCATATCCTTCCAGAAAATCTTCTCGACAGAGATGAGGAAGTCGGAATCTATGCTTTTTTGCAACCGTTCGATGGTGCGGGTATCCGCATCACTGAAAGTGAAGGTACCGGCTGCTTTCTGTCTTTCACCTTCTGTATAGCAGAAGTTCCAGACCTTATTGGTTTCGTTGTCCTTGATCCATTTTTTTATCTGTTCGGATTGGGCTTCCGTAACGACAAGGCTGCCACTTCTCCAAGCTTTGAAATAGAGGTCTTCCAGCTTGGTTTCCATCATCAGGTCTCCTGCGCTCTTGTTCAGGGTCGGTCTGAGATGCTGGTGATCAAGTATGATCTCGTCGTATGGGTGGATGGGAAGGAACATTGCGAAGGCGGCCAACAGGGAGTACAAGATGACAATGATCATTCCCAATACTGCCATCCTGTTCTTCTTCAGTCGTCTCCAAGCATCTTTTGTAAGGCTGTTTCCAGCAACAATTTGGTTAAATTCGTTGAGGGGTGCCTCTTTTTTCTTACTGATAGCTACCATGAGGTCACTCCTATTTATAAGTGATTCGGGGGTCAAGTTGGGCGTATACGATATCCACGATAAAGTTCATTATCACTAGGATGAGAGAATATACAATTACGACACCGACGATCAGGGTGTAGTCCCGGTTAAAGGAACTCTGTACAAAGAATTTACCCAAACCAGGGACACGGAATATCTGTTCCACCACAATAGAGCCGGTGATGATTCCTGCAAAGGCAGGTCCCAAATAGCTTACGATAGGAAGCATCGCTCCCTTCATGGCATGTTTGTAGATAATGGTGGAGTTTTTCATCCCTTTTGCCTTGGCTGTACGGATATAGTCACTGCGCAGGGTTTCCAGCATGGAGGAACGGGTCAGGCGGGCAATGTTCGCAAAGTAGGCGAAGGAGAGCGAAACGGCCGGGAGGATAATGGTGAGATACCCTTCACCTGTAGTGTACCATCCGCTGGTGGGAAGCCAGTTGAGCTTCATGGCGAAGATCAGCTGGAGTACCGGTGCTATGACAAACAGCGGGACCGATATCCCTATAACAGCCACCCCCATGCTCAGGTAGTCCGCCCATGTGTTTTGCCTTACCGCGGCAATGATGCCTGCCGATATGCCGAACAATAATGCCAAGCCCATTGCACAGATGCCGAGGACTATTGATTTGGGAAGGCTGTTGGAAATATAGTAGTTGACGTCGTAATCCTTGTATTTGAAGGAGGGTCCAAGGTCTCCACGTATAATGTCAAACATGTACCTTCCATACTGTTTGATTAGTGGTTCGTCCATGTGGTATTTCGCTTCAATATTGCGTTTGACCACTTCTGGGAGGTTCCGTTCGCTAGCGAACGGACCGCCTGGGGCAACACGTACAATAAAGAAGCTTAACGTAATGATGATCAGTAGCGTAGGGATTATCCCTAAAAGTCGATTTATGATATATTTAGTCATTCGCTTCCTCTTGTGAGATTGGATTGCATGGAGAATGGGAGATTGCCATCTGTCATACAGTATTTCTGATACTATACCAACTTCTTTAATTATGCAAGAATAGGCACACTTATACATAAAAAACGGCATGGGCTAAAATTAATAGTATGTCTAATAAGCAGTTATGTGCAATTTGAAAATGTTTGTTTTATACAGTAAATGTCGATGGTGTCAGGATGCGTGGATGTCCGTTGAAGTGTATTAATATCTGCCCAATCTATGGTACTGTGCTAGTCAGGCTGTATGCCTCAGGAGAAAGAGTAATGAAAAAATTATATCTGGAGAACCTTGGCTGTTCGAAGAATCAGGTTGATGCCGAGACCATGCTGAAAATTCTTGCAGAAGACGATTATATCCGGACCGAAGACCCCGCTGAAGCCGATATCATGTTGGTTAATACCTGTGGATTCATAGAAAGCGCGCGCGAGGAGTCCATCGAATCCTTTTTTTCGCTTCATCAGGCCAACCCCGAAGCTAAAATACTGCTTACTGGGTGCATGGCCGAACGCTATGCAGAAGAGCTCTCCAACGAACTCCCCGAAGCTTCGGCAATCTTCGGAAACCGCGACCTTTCCCAAATCCGCTCTGTTGTCGGTCGTGTGGCCAATGGGGAGAGGGTAGTGGCCACTTACGCCTACCCTCCTGTCAAGGAAGAGGTATACGAACGGGACGAACTGCTCAACTTTCCAGGCAGCGCATATCTGAAGATCAGCGAAGGGTGCAACCACCGTTGTGCCTACTGCGCAATACCGCTCATCCGTGGCAGCCTGCGTTCCCGCCCAATGGCGATGATCCTCAAGGATGCGGAGCATCTTGTCAGTGAGGGAATAAAGGAGTTGAACCTGATCGCACAGGACCTTGCCGCCTACGGCACCGATACCTTGGACGGTTCAAGCAGATTCATGGAACTTCTCTCCCGTCTTGTGGCATTGGAAGGGGATTTCAAACTACGACTGCTCTATATCCATCCTGATGCGTTTCCCCCAGAACTGCCTCAGTTCATAGCGGACAATCCGAAGGTGCTCCCTTATTTTGATATTCCTTTCCAGCACGCCTCGACCCCGATACTGCGGAGTATGGGCAGGATAGGGACTAAGGAGAGCTATCTCTCCCTGATCGAATCCATCCGCGCCAAAGTGCCCGGAGCGGTCGTTCGCTCAACCATCCTTCTGGGCTACCCGGGAGAGGATGAGGATGCTTTCGCTGAGTTGTTGGATTTCATCGAAAAAGCCCAGCTCGACTGGATGGGATCCTTCCTCTATAGTAGGGAGGAGGGGACCAAGGCCTACGAACTGAGAGGTGAGCGTGACCATGCCAAGGCACATAAAGCCGCGGCAAACTTTCAAAAGAGGCTGGAGAGCTTGCAGCAGGGGATCACAGAGAGACGTTTGGAGCAGTTTGTGGGCAAGGAGTATGATGTTTTGATAGAAGAAAAAATAGAGCAAGAAGATCTGGCAATTGGGAGAATCTATTCCCAGGCACCAGAAGTCGATGGTCTTACGGTTGTCATGGGGCGGGACCTTGTCCCCGGCTCTGTCGTGAGATGTGGAATTCGCGCAGTGAAGGGCATTGACCTTGAAGCTCTCCTAGTGGAGCGCTTAGATGGCTGATATCGATACCTTGCTCGCCCAATTGAATGAAGACCAGATGGAAGCGGTGCTGGAGAACAGCGCCCCCCTGCTTGTGCTCGCCGGTGCAGGATCGGGAAAGACCCGTGTGATCACCACCAAGATAGCATATTGCATTGAGAAGCTTGGAATCCCTGCCTATAAGATTCTTGCAGTTACCTTCACTAACCGGGCCGCTTCCGAGATGCGCCAGAGGGTAACGGAGATGCTTGATGATCAGCAGGTCTCAGACGATGTCACCATCCGCACATTCCACTCTTTCGGTGCATGGTTTCTGAGGAGGTTCGGCTCGGAGATTGGACTCGATTCAAACTTCACCATCTATGACGATGATGATTCGCTCTCCTTGCTCGCTTCGTGCTATCCCAATTACAAGAAACGTGAGCTTGATCCTGTCATGCGCAAGATATCTTATGCCAAGGATCGGGGTCTCACCAGCAAGGATGACCTCTCTTCCCTCAAGGCCGATGCGACCTTCCCCCGTATGTTTGAAGCGTATGAGAACAAGATGCGCAGGGTGGGAAACGTGGACTTTGCCGACCTTATCGGACGGAGCGTCGAGCTGCTCGATGCCAAAAGAGATGTCCAGGCTTGGGTGCACAATCGCTTCCAGGTAATCCTGGTCGATGAGTACCAGGACTCCAACATCGCACAGTTTGAACTGCTCAGACGTCTTGTCGGTCCCTCCTGCTTTATCTGTGTTGTAGGGGATGATGATCAGAGCATATACCGCTTCCGAGGAGCTGAGGTGCAGAACATCCTCTCCTTTCCTGATATCTTCAAGGGAGCGAAGACTGTCAAGCTTGAACAGAACTACCGCTCTACCCAGAATATCCTCGACATTGCAAATACTGTCATACAGAATAACAAGGGCCGGCATGCTAAACGTCTTTGGACTGCCAATACAAAGGGCTCAAAGCCAAATCTGATGTATGTGCAGGATGAAATAGATGAGGCCCAGCGTGTAGGCAGGATCCTGCAACAGGATAAGAATTATGACGGCAGCGCCGTCCTCTACAGGACCAATGCCCAGTCGGTGGCGTTTGAGACGACATTCAAGCGGCTGCGCATACCCTATAAGGTAGTGGGAGCCCTGCAGTTCTATGACCGCGAGGAAGTGAAGGATGTGCTGGCCCTGTTGTTCCTCTTGACCAACAGCAAGGATGAAGTGAACTTCAAGCGGATGATAAACAAGCCCGCACGAGGAATCGGGGCAAGCAGCCTTGAGACCATCCTCTCCTATTCGACCCAAGCGGACGGCGAAATATTTCGTATGCTTGAGCTTGCAATACAGTCGGGGGCCCTGTCGAAGAAGGCCAAGAGCGGCGCAACGGCATTTCTGGAGCTGTACAAGCATGCGAATCGCATGATGGACAGTGAGGAGCTGGTGGACTGTGTCAATTTCATGATCAGGGAGTCTGGTGTGCTTGAGCTCTACCAGAAGATTGACAACCAGAACAGTACCGGCAAGGTCGACAACTTGGAGGCATTGGTCAACGCCCTTGCCTCCTACGACTCATCCCGGGACGGCCTGTTGCTTTTTCTTGAGCAGCTATGCCTCGACCCGACCACCTTGGGCCGGGACGACCCCAGGGACAAGAGAGGGGTGACCCTCATCACCATGCACAATACCAAGGGACTCGAATTCGACCGGGTATTTATCGCCGGTCTGGAGGAAGAGCTTTTCCCCGGTCGTGCCAAGGAGAGTGATGACGACATTGAAGAAGAGAGAAGAATCTTCTATGTGGCCGTAACCCGTGCAAGGAAACAACTCTACCTGATGTGTGCGAAGGCAAGAAAGATCTGGGGAAAAACAAGCTTTCAGCATCCGAGCCGCTTCATCGATGAGATACCTACCCACCTGGTCGCTGTAAACGGAATCAGGCCTGGGACGATAGATGCCCTCACTGAGGGGGGAGGCTACCGTGGATTTGGAAGCCTTGGTGAAAAACGGGCAAAAGCCTATGGCAGCAATGAATCGCTGAACAGCACCGGGTGGGGAGGTTCGGCAGGAGCACTCATCCAAAAGGGTTTCGGCTCCAAAGCGAAGGCCTTCACAATGGAGGCTCTCCACACAGAAGAGGAAGGAGTGAGCCTGTTCCCCCTTGGGCAGAAGGTCTACAGCGACAAATATGGTGAAGGGGAAGTGGTGAATCTGAAGAAAAGCGGGGACAGGGAAGTCATCGATGTGCGTTTCGTAGGGGGGACTAAGGCGACTTTCATCAGCAAATTTGCCCAACTTGAGAAAATTGGGGGTGATTGATATGCTTGAAGGGGTGAAAGATACTAGACATGTTGAGGGCGAACGCTATACAATGCCTATCGTTGTCCGTGCACGATCGTTCTACTTGTATGATCGCTACGGACTTCGATATGTCGATTTTTTTCAAAACCATGGCAGAGCCGTCCTTGGTCACAGACCTGAACTGTTGCAGCGTTCCATAAAGAGCACTGCGAGTCGGGGCTTGATCAGTGAATACCCTTCGGTATTTGAAGGAAGGCTCGAAAAGCTACTGGCTAGACTGTTTCCAGACTATGCTGAGTTTCGGTTGTATGCCGATGCCCACGTAGTCCGACAGGTGGCTATGGAGGTTTCGTCAGATCCAATCTACGACCCTGCATGCTCACCTCTAACAGATCATCATCCAGTGTCCATTTGGCGTCCGTACCTAGAGGTCGGCGGGGCAGATTCCGAGTTGCTCTTCCCTATCCTACCTTTCCCAGGGAGTTTCATACCTCAGGTCGTATGCATTAAGGAACAAGCACTGGCAGATGAAATGCCGCCTTCAGACCCTGTTTCACCGCTGTTGCTTGATTTGCTCATCAAGACTGTAGCGACCTTGATTCGGAGCCTTGAGTCGGACGAAGCAGTTGCCAAGCGCAAAAGCAATCCTCTTGCAGGCTTGTTTGAGACGCGGGGTCCGTACGGAATTACGCACCTCTCTTCTTCGCGCTACAGGGAGTTCGCCCGGGAGGCCTTAGGCCTCAAGGTAGTCCTTCCGCCTTCAGCGGATATTCCGTTTATCACCCCAGGAGAGTACTCCAAGGGAGATGTCGCCTTATTCCTGAAGCTGGCAGAACAGTATGCCCTAACCAATGGATAGACAGATGGCGGTACGGCATGTTCCATCGGCTGCTTGTTGAGCATAGCTTGACAGGAGTCCTTGTGTATGGAAGTATGTTTTTTGCTGGCCATGAACCAAAACACTACAGCAGGGCAAGAGCCTTGCAGAACAGGATGAATAGATGAAAACTATTTTTGTAAAACCGCTGACAGTTCAGAAGAAATGGTATCTGATAGATGCGGAGGGAAAGGAACTCGGTAGAGTAGCTGTTGCCGCAGCACGTATCCTCCGTGGAAAGAACAAACCCGAGTATGTTCCTCACCAGGACATGGGCGATTTCGTAATTATCATCAATGCTGAAAAAGCAGCCCTTACCGGTAACAAGTACGAGGATAAGATGTACTACCATCACTCCAACTACCCCGGCGGTCTTCGCCAAACCAACTATGCGGATATGATCAAGCGCAATCCCGTGTTCCCAATGGAACATGCAGTCAGGGGAATGCTCCCCCGCGGGCCGCTCGGTCGCAAGTTGTTCACCCACATGAAAGTGTATGCCGGTGCGAAACACCCGCAGGAAGCTCAACAGCCCATAACGGTTGAAATCTAAGGTAGGAACGAAATATGGCAAAGAAAGAAGTAAAGAAAGTTGTAGATCTTGGTCATGGCGTAGGTCGTCGTAAGACAGCTATCGCTCGTGTCCACCTCAGAGAAGGTGAGGGCAAGATTATTATTAATGGAAGAGACATTGAGGCATACTTTGGTAGCCCTATGCTGAGCTTCATCGCCAAGCAACCTCTTCAAGCTACTGATACTGTCACCAAGTTTGACATACTTGTCAACGTTGTTGGAGGCGGTCCTTCAGGTCAGGCAGGTGCTATCCGCCATGGTATTTCCAGGGCTCTGGTAGCTAATGACGAAGCATATCGTCCTGTGCTGCACACCAGTGGATTCATGACTCGTGATTCCCGCATGGTTGAGCGTAAGAAATACGGTCAGCCCGGTGCAAGACGCAAATTCCAGTTCTCCAAGCGCTAAACTGTGTTTGCAACGATCGAGCGGAAAGCCTCCGGCGAGGGATATTTTATCCTTCAAGAGGGGCTTTCCCCTTTTTTTATCTCAGCACCCCTTTTTCTTTCAAAGGATCTGCCTTTAGGCCAGCCAATTGAAGAAGCGATAATCAACAATCTTAAAGATGAACAGCTGATGCACAACTGCCGTGAGCAGGCTCTAGGGTATCTTGCCAGACGAGAGCATACAGCTCTTGAGCTGAAGCAGAAACTGCTTAAGAAGAATTTCAAACAAATTCAAATAGACCCGACACTAGAGACTCTTACCCAACAGAACCTCCTCAGTGAGTATCGTTATGCCCAGTCTTTTATCCTCAGCAGACAGAGAAAGAATCCGGAAGGGAAGATGCTTCTCAGACAGAGGCTCCTTGCCAAAGGTGTGAACAGGGAAGATACCGAACGTGCATTGGAAGAAGCCTTCACCGAAGAACTTCTTATTGAAGCCGTCAGTAAGGCATATTCGGTGGCCCTACGTAAATTCGGTGCAGATGTTGCCAAGCAGAAACTGCTCAACCGAGGCTTTACCCAATCTGAATTGCGGTTCGCCTTCGAGCGAACAGAAGACTAGAGAATAGAACCAAAATGCACGTGAATAGTAGAGGGGGGTGACGGCAAAATTGCTCGTCTTGAGCAAATGAGCGTTCCCTTATACACTTGCACTACGAAGAGGGAAGTGAAGCATATGAAAAAAACAAGCAAACTGGATCTCTTTATGATAATGTCCATCTTGATAACCTTAGTCTCGTCTCCTCTTCTGGCTACCAACTGGCTTGATGACCTGTTTGTCTACCCCTACAATGAAAACATCTCCCTGGCCAGTGACATAACCTCTGCTTTAACCATGGCCGCACCTGCTGCTTTTGCCTTGGCCGCCCCCACTTCGGACTGGGTTGGGATAGGTCTTACCTATGCCCCGACATTTCTCGTCTCTTATGGGGTGAGGACGCTTCTAAAGGGGACCATCACACGCGAAAGACCCTATCAACTTCCTGGCAACGACCAGAAACAACCTTCGGATAATTCTGATTTCAATCAATCATTTCCTTCCGGGCATACCCTGATGGCTTTCAGCTCGGCTGCATTCACACAGACACAATTCTCGTTGAAGTACCCCGACTCGCCTTACAAGAGTGCAGTGACTGCTACCACATGGGCCCTCGCTGTTACCACAGCAGTCCTACGCGTGGCAAGTGGCAATCACTTTGTCACTGATGTGCTTGCAGGAGCTGCTCTAGGAAGCGCCCTCGGCTTTGCAGGACCCTACCTGACCCATCTTATCTTCAGGGAGAAGGAGAATGCACCGACTCTTATGATAGGGCCGAGTGTGGCTCTGCAGGTGAGCTTGTAGAGCAAGCAAGAGAAGAAGATTTCAGCAT
>DUPO01000023.1 GCA_012838275.1 Spirochaetales bacterium | reverse complement strand
TCTTGTATGTTGTTTTGGTTTGTGGAAAAAGATAGGTTTGAAGCGGCGCACCTATACTCTCTTTCTGATTTCAAGTCGGAGAAAGTCCGTGCAAGTGAGAATTTTGAATCCAATTAATTGAGAGGTAAGTACGCAGCAATCCCTTATTTGAATCTTTGTAATAGGTTTGAAAGATTGGATTGTGAGAAGGAGAGGTAATGGCTTCAAGAGATATAGAGAAGAAAAAGGCACACCTGATGGATTTTTCACGGTACTAGATACTTCAAAGTTTTTTATCTCGACTACAGTGATGGCGGCTTTTCAGCCGCCATCACAGATTGGTGATCGAAATTAGAAGTCTGCGAGCCTTGGAGCCCTTGGGAACGGAATGACATCACGAATGTTGCCCATCCCTGTCACATACTGTACGGCCCTTTCAAAGCCAAGTCCAAATCCTGCATGGGGGACAGAGCCGAACCTTCTCAAATCGAGGTACCACCAGTACTCCTCAGGGTTGAGGTTCATCTCAAGCATGCGGCTGGTGAGGATGTCGATATTCGCTTCACGCTCTGAGCCGCCGATGATCTCGCCGAGGCGGGGGACCAGCACATCCATGCCACGCACCGTCTTGCCGTCATCGTTGAGCTTCATGTAGAAGGCCTTGATGTCCTTGGGGTAGTCTGTGACGATTACAGGGCTCTTGAAGACAACCTCAGTGAGGAACTTCTCATGTTCGCTCTGCAAGTCGCTTCCCCAGGATACAGGGAAGGAGAATTTCGAAGCGTGCTTTTCCAGTTCCTTTACAGCTTCAGTATAGGGCAGACGCACGAAGGGTGTGTCTACGATGCTCCTGAGCGTCTCTTCCATGCCCTTTTCCACAAACTTGGAGAAAAAGGCCATATCCTCCTCGCAATTCTCAAGCACAGCCTTGAAGAGGTATTTCAAAAAGGACTCGGCAATCTCCATGTTGCCGTCATTGTTGCAGAATGCCATTTCTGGCTCAACCATCCAGAATTCTGAAAGGTGGCGCTTGGTATTGGAGTTTTCAGCTCTGAATGTGGGTCCGAAGGTATAGATATTCTTCATTGCCATAGCATACGCTTCACCTTCCAGCTGACCGCTCACCGTAAGGAAGGATTTTTTTCCAAAGAAGTCCTTGGAATAATCAACGTTACCATCCTTGGTCAAAGGCGGGTTTTTAGGATCAAGGGTGGTTACCAGGAATTGCTGGCCAGCACCTTCGGCATCGCTACTGCTGATGATTGGAGTGTTCACGTAGACGAATCCGTTCTCCTGGAAGTACTGGTGTACGGCATAGGAGAGGGTGTTCCTCACTCGGGTGACAGCACCGAACATGTTGGTCCTGGGCCTGAGGTGGGCTATCTCCCTGAGGTATTCGATAGTATGGCGCTTCTTCTGCAGGGGGTAGGAGTCGGTTGGGCAGTCTCCTATGAGCTTGACGTCCAGACTGGCCATCTCTACACGCTGAGAACCGCCTGAGCTCTCAACAATGGGGCCCTTGCAGATGACTGATGAGCCGGTGGAAAGGGAGTCGAGCAAGGCGTCGTTGGCAAACTGCTCCTTGTCGATGACAACTTGCAGCCCCTTGAGGCATGAACCGTCGTTCACCTCAAGGAAACACACAGTCTTGCTGTCACGTTTTGTTCGTACCCAGCCTTCAGCTTGGACGACCTCTTGGCTTGGCTCTCTCTTGAGCAACGCGGAAATCCGTTCGTTCATGGGAAATGCTCCTTCGAAAAGTATCTGTTCATTATGGTTTTTTGCACCTTTATAGTCAAGAATGGACAATCGGGAGTGTTTTTGCGGCCTATCGGGTCAGAAACGTCAACAAAACCTCTCTTTATGAGGTTTTCGCTTGGGATTTTCTTGTCTTCCGCGTCATTTTATCTTGGTGGATAGCCTATAAGTTTTAAGTTTTCGGGTAAAAGGGAAGATATGGTCGGTATTCTTATTCTGACAGATTGACAAAATGTGAAAATGTGTTTATATAAAGGTAGCATTACCTTGGAGGATTCCTATGTATAAAACACTGCCACAGATATTTTCAGACATCGTCAAGGGCTATCCCGGTTATACAGTTCAGATGAGTAAGGATAAGAGCGGAGTCTTTCAAAGTGTCCCATACTCCCAACTTTACAGTGACATCAACGCATTGGCCGCTTCACTTTCCCACCGGGGACTGAAACGTGGGGAAAATGTAGGGCTCATCAGCGACAACCGCAGCGAGTGGCTCCTCAGCGATCTTGCCATCCAGACATTGGGGGGTGTCGACGTACCTCGCGGTCGCGATGCAATGCCCTATGAGATCTGCTTTATCCTCGAAATCACCGAAGCGAATTTCTGTTTTGTCGAGAATGCCGTTCAGCTTCGCAAGGTCCTCAATCTCAAGGAGAAACTTCCTGCCCTCAAGCATCTTGTAGTCATGGACAAGGAGTTCACCAGGGAAAGCCTTGAAAACACCACCGTCGCCGATGGTGTGGAGGTCCTGCTTATCCAGGATCTCCTCAACGAGGGCAAAAGTCTGCTCAACGACGCCTCTGTTGCCAGAAGCATCGAGGTTGAGCGCCAGAAAGGTAAGGCGGATGATACTGCAACCATCATCTTTACCAGTGGGACAACCGGCGAACCTAAAGGTGTCGTGCTCTCCCATACGAACTTTGCCTATCAGCTTGAGGCTCTGCCTAGAGTCATACCTGTCTTGGAACCGGGGCAGAAGTGGCTCAGTGTCCTACCTGTATGGCACTCTTTCGAAAGGATCCTGCAGTACTTCATCATCAGCCAGGCCTCTACCATTGCATACTCCAAGCCGGTTGGATCAATCCTTCTTGCGGACCTGGCCCTGGTGAATCCACACTGGATGGGTTCTGTCCCTAGGATCTGGGAAGCGGTAAAGAGTGGGGTCTTCAACAGTATGAAAACAAAAAGTCCGGTTGCCAAAGCTCTTTTTACCTTCTTTGTTTCCGTAGCCAAATTATATAATCACAACAGGGACCTACTGGTCGGAGAGGTTGCAACATTCAAGAAGCGCAGTCGCTTCCTTGATATACTCCTCTCGTTCCTTCCCACTCTCCTGCTTTTCCCCCTCTACAAGCTGGGTGATCGTCTGGTCTACAGCAAGGTACAGCAGAAACTCGGCAAGAACTTCATCGCCGGAGTAAGCGGGGGAGGTTCGATGAGCGAAAGCGTGGACTTGTTCTTCTCTTCCATCGGGATCAAGCTCCTGGATGGGTATGGCCTTACAGAAACCGCACCTGTGGTTGCCGTACGATACCTGAAACATAGTATTAAGCGCACTGTCACTCCTCTGGTCGGTACTGAAGTCAGAATCCTTGATGAGCAGGGTAGGGATGTCCCTCCCGGAAAGAAAGGCATTGTCATGGTCCGTGGTCCCCAAGTGATGAAGGGGTATTACAAGAGACCTGAGCTGACACGGGCGGTTCTCTCTGATGACGGATGGCTCAATACAGGAGATCTTGGCATCTGGACCCATAGGGGCGAGTTTGCCCTTGCCGGTAGGGCTAAGGATACCATCGTACTTTCAGGTGGGGAGAACCTCGAGCCGGTTCCCATCGAGGCGAAGATATGTGAAAGCGAGTTTGTGGAAAGCGCTGTTGTGCTGGGTCAGGACAAGAAGTATCTCGGGGCTCTGGTTGTACTGAACAGGAAGAACGTTGAAGAGTACCTCACCAGAGAGCAGATTCCCTATCTGGTCGATAAGCTTTCCAGCATGAAAGAGGTCAAGGAGCTTGTAGAGGCCTCCATCAATGAGATAATCAGCGCAAAGCATGGCTTCAAGAGCTATGAAAATATCAGCAGGATCATCATTGTTCCCAAATCCTTTGAAGTAGGGGTGGAGTTGAGTGCAAAGCAGGAACTCAAGCGCTTTGAGATCAACAGGCTCTACGAACAGGAGATACGGCAGTTGTTCGCAAGTTAACCCTCAATAGTTAAGGTTTACTAGCTGTTTATTTTATTAGACAGTTGTAGAGACTAGTGTCAGAAATCTTGCATATTTCCCTTGTGTCATATATACTTTGTGCGACTAGCCGACACAGGGGTTTTTATGCTTCAAGTTATTGGGACTAAAAAATGTAAAGAGACAGCCAAAGCCTTGCGTGCGTGCAAGGAGCGTTCGCTGCCTCATCAGTTCGTCAATCTTTCCGAACGATCCCTCTCGGACGGGGAGTGGAACTCCCTGTTCCATTCAATCTCTGACGAAGATCTGTTGGATAGGAATTCAGCATACTATACCAAACAAGGCTACCAATACCGAGAGTTTTCCATACAAGAGGAACTTAAGGAACATCCCGAACTTCTGAAGACTCCCGTTCTACGCAACAAGGGAAAGGCTCATGCAGGATTCGACCTCTCGAAACTGCTCGAATTGGGAGGCTCCTGATGGTCCGTTATGCAGTGTTGGGCAGCGGCTCGAATGGAAACAGCTATGTCTTTTCTGATGGAGTGACATCTGTTTTGATAGACCAGGGCTACAGTGGCGTCGAGTTGCAAAGGCGCCTGGCAAGCATAGACCTTGATCTCTCCTCTGTTGCCGCACTGTGCATCACCCACCTGCACCCCGACCACTCCAAGGGAGTGGGGGTACTTGCAAGGAAGTTGAGAATACCCATCTACCTTCACAGTGCCATGGTGGAGAAAGAACCCGTAGCGTTTGCCAAGTTGGGAATCCCCGAAGAGTGTGTCTCCTTAGTAGAGCCTCTCAGGGAGTTCTCGGTAGGTCCCTTTGCCCTCAGGTGCTTTGAGACTAGCCATGACAGCGGGGGCTCGGTAGGCTGGCACGTCATCTATGATGATATGACCCTGATGGTCCTCACCGATACAGGCACGTACACCGACCAGCATCTTCAGTTGGCCAGATCAAGCAAAATTCTTTTCCTTGAAGCGAACTATGATGAGAAGATGCTTCATGGCGGCCCCTATCCCTATTATTTGAAACAGAGAATTTCAGGCCTCTACGGTCATCTTTCAAATGACCAGGCCATGCAGTTTCTACAAGAAAGTGAATTTAATGGAGAGCATGTATATTTTATCCATCTCTCAGGTACGAATAATAAGCCCTCCCTCCTGTCTGATATGGCCCACGAGAAGGTGAAGATACCCTTCACTGTTTGTGAAAAAGGCCGTTGTTACGGGGGGAGCATGGAGAAATCATGAAAAAGAAAACCAAGAAGAATAAGAAAAAAGATATCTGGTCGCTCAAGCGCATAAGCAAGCTTAAGCGTACAGATGGTCTGACCATGAAAACAGTCAATGAGTACACAATGAATGCCGTGGTGGATTGCACAGCCTCTCGAAACGGCAAACGAGTGGCTCTTCGCACCTATGGTGACGATGAGAGCCTCATTACCTATGCCCAGATGAAGAGCATGAAGGACAGCATCGCTGTAACCTTGCTTGAAGCGGGATTTGTGCATGGTGACAAGATAGCCCTCCTGGGGGAGAGTTGTCCAACTTGGATTGTTGCGTACTTCGGCATTACCTCCATCGGATGTGTTGCGGTGCCCATTCTTCCTGATTTTTCTTCCAAAGAGACCTGTTCCATCCTGGAGCATTGCGGGGCGAAGGGTATCGTGGTCAATGTCAAGAATTTTGAGAAGGTGATTCCCTTCATTGAGAACGAGCCCTCTTTCCTCGTGAGGATGGAAGACCTGTTCCACATTCCAGACCCCATCAGCAGCAACCTTGAGGATAAGGAGCAGTTTG
>DUPO01000199.1 GCA_012838275.1 Spirochaetales bacterium | reverse complement strand
TTTGCTGTTCTCTGAAAGCGAAGATACGCACATGATTTCTGTTCAATGCATCACTGTCTTCGCCCTGCCAGGGTTGCCTTGGGGAACAAATTTTCCATTTCCCTCTATCCCGAGATAGATATCATCTCCCATAATAAGCCTGCCTCTGAGGTAGGTCATGACGGGTTTTCCCAAGACAGGGAACCCTTCGTAAGCTGTGTATCCGCTTGCCGAATGGGTGGTCTCGGAAGAGATCGTCCATGCTTTTTCAGGATCGAAGATAACCAAGTCCGCATCAGAGCCAACTCTGATCGCCCCCTTCTTGGGGTAGAGGCCAAACGTCTTAGCCGGTCCGGTACTAAGCAGGTTCACCACCTGTTGCAGACCTATCCTGCCACTGTTCATGGCAAAGGTGTTCAGCAGGGGAAGCATCTCCTCTGTTCCCGGGATGCCGGGAAGTATCGTACGGCAGTCGTTGCTTGCAAGCTTCTGTTCTTTGGTAAAGGAGCAATGGTCAGTGGCTACCACCTGCACCTCGCCGTTGAGCACGGCTTCCTGCAGGGCCTCATTGTCCTCTTTGGTTCTGAGTGGAGGAGTCATCACATAGAGGCTGCCTTGGGGGCCTTCCAGCTTAGAACGGTCAAGGAAGAGGTAGTGCGGGGTGGTCTCCACAATGATGCGTACTCCCTTCGCCCTGAGATTCCTTACCACTTCAAGACCAGCCTTGCTGGAAAGATGCACCACATAAAGAGGCATCTTCAACTCACCGGCAAGCTCACCGACAAGGCGGATACCCTCAGCCTCAACCTCCCCAGGACGAAGATCGGCATGGGCAGAGGGTGTATGGGAACCCTTGTACCCCTTGCTGATCTTCTCGATCATCGCATCGTCTTCGCAGTGCACGCTCACCAGCATATCCAGACGCTTGCACTCGGCAAAGATGGCCTTGAGCTCTTCTCTTTTTTCTATGAGATAGCCGACGTTGCGATAGGTCGTGAAAATCTTGATGACCCTCACCCCGCTCTTCTTGAGCTGTTCCAACTCGTTTGCGATACCCTCCCGATAGGCATAGACCCCCTGATGGAGGGAGAAGTCCACAGCCATCCCTTCCTGCATGGCTGCGATGCGCTCCTTGCTGCAGGCGGCGAGATCTCCCTTCTTGTCATCATCAGCAAAGTCCACAACGCAGGTAACCCCTCCATAGGCGGCACATTTGCTGCCTTGGGGAAATGAGTCCGCAGTCACTGTATTGCGGCTTTCCAGATGATAATGGGTATGGGCATCGATGAGACCGGGGAGAATGCACATGCCTTCGACATGGACAATCTCCGTCCCTTCAGGAACATCCTTCTCATCAATCTTATTGGCGATATGCGCGATCTTTGAATTTTCAATCAAGATGTCTGCATGCCTGGTCCACTCGGTATCTACCAGAAGTCCATTTTGTATAAGTATTCTGTTCATACCTATAAGATACTCCAGTTTTCCAGGCTATGCAAAGTAAAATATGCACGTCCCTAATAGTGCAGGTCAGGCTCCTTGATGGCTCGCACCTCATCAAGCCGCCCGACAGGGGTGGAATATGGAGCACCCTTGAGGTAGGCAGGGTCCTTCTTTGCACGTTCAAGCAGACTTATGAGCGAATCAGCAAATGCATCGAGGGTCTCTATGCTTTCACTCTCGGTAGGTTCAAACATCAGAGCTTCGGATACAAGCGTGGGAAAGTACATCGTAGGGGGATGATACCCCTCATCAATGAGGCCCTTTGCCATGTCCTGTGCGGTGATGCCATATTCCTTCTTCAGATTTTCACAACTGATGACAAACTCATGCATGCATACCCCACCGTAAGGAACATCAAAGTGTTTCTCCAGTTTTGACTTGAGGTAGTTTGCATTCAGCACAGCGTGCGCTGCCGCAGCTTTGATGCCCTCACTGCCCATGCGCAGGATATAGACATATGCACGAAGCAACACCAAAAAGTTACCCCAGAACATGCTGACTTTCCCTATTGAGAGAGGCCTGTCCCAGGTATAGACATAGCCCCCATCTGTCAGTTCGATATCCGGCTTGGGCAAAAATGGCCTGAGAGTATCATTGACCATCACCGGCCCGCTGCCCGGGCCTCCCCCCCCGTGAGGGGTGGAGAATGTCTTGTGCAAGTTGAGGTGCAGCACATCAAAGCCCATATCACCAGGTGTTGCCATCCCCATGATGGCGTTGAGGTTCGCCCCGTCGTAGTAGAGCAGTCCCCCACACTCATGCACTGAAGCGGAAATCTCCAGGATGTCCTTCTCAAACAAGCCCAAGGTATTGGGGTTTGTGAGCATCAGGGCCGCCACACTCCCATCAAGCTTGCTCTTGAGATCCTCAATATCCACAAGCCCCTCTTTGTTGCTGGCTACAGTCACCACATCAAAGCCGTTCATCACAGCGCTTGCAGGGTTGGTACCGTGGGCTGAGATAGGGACGAGCACCTTGTTGCGGGCGACCTCCCCCCTTTCAAGGAAGTAGGCCCGTATCATTTTCAGCCCGACATACTCTCCATGTGCCCCAGCACATGGTTGGAGACTTCCCCAGCTCATTCCGGTAATGGAAGAAAGGTCCTCCAGCAGGTTGTACATTATGGAGAGGCACCCTTGGGAGGTCGAGATGTCCTGCAATGGGTGCATGGTCGTAAAGGCAGGAAACTGGGCTATCTGTTCCCCTAGTTTCGGATTGTACTTCATGGTGCACGAACCCAGTGGATAGGGACCGTTGTCCACTCCAAAGGACAGGGTTGAGAGTTTTGTGAAATGGCGCACCACGTCGAGTTCCGCCACCTCAGGAAGCCTCGCAGGCTTTATGCGCAACAGATGAGAAGGCAGTTCAGGCAGAGCCTGCTCAAACCCTCTGGGAAGGTCCAAGGCAGGAAAGCAGTATGCCTTACGTCCTTTTTTGGATTTATCAATCAAAAGCGGCTCACTCATTTCATCACCCTCCTGGCAGCTGCGAGATAGAGTTCAAGCTCCTCACGACTACGTTTCTCTGTCACCGCCACCAACAGGACAAGTTCATCCTTAGTCTCACGTGTAAGGCTCGATAGCCTGACACCCGCAAAGATCCCTTCGTTACGAAGCTCCTGTAAGAATTTTCTCATTTTCTTGGAATCGGAGAACCTCAGGGGGAATTCGCACCAGAAAGGGACATCCCAAACAAGAGTCATCCCAGGAAGCTGGGCCAGGTGGTATGCAAGATAATGTGCCTTCACATAGCTTTGCTGGGCAGCCTCCACCATTCCAGACCATCCAAGGGAGGAGAGGTGTATGGTGGTCATCAGAGCCGCAAGGGCTTGGTTGGAGCAGACATTGCTGCTGGCCTTCTCACGCTTGATATGCTGCTCCCGAGCCTGCAGTGTCAGCGTATAGCCACGGCGTCCCTGACCGTCCACAGTCGCTCCTACTATGCGTCCCGGTATCTTTCGCATCAGGGCCTTCGTGACGGCCATATAGCCGCAGGAGGGCCCGCCGAAAGCGAGAGGCAGGCCAAGGGCCTGTGTATCGCCTATGGCGATGTCAGCTCCCCACTCGGCCGGGCTTTTCTGAATGGCAAGCGAGAGGATGTCGCTGCTGATTGCAAACAGACACCCCTTCTCGTGCAACTGTTCTGCTACAGTGCTGAAATCTTCCAACAGGCCATACCTGTTGGGCGTCTGTACGATCAGGCCGGCGACCTCATCAGTGAGTGCAGAGTGCAAACTCTTCAGGTCTGTCACTCCATTCTTCTCTTCCAACACGCGGATCTCATTGCCGGTACCCAGAGCCCACGTGTGAAGTACCTGCAAGGTAAAGGGGTGAAGGGTGCCAGATACAAGCACAGCCTTGGACTTTCGTTTGGAACCAATCATTATGGTCGCAGCTTCGGCTGCGGAGTTTGCCCCATCATACAGGGAGGCATTGGATACATCCATCCCTGTGATCTCACAGATCATGCTTTGGAACTCGTAACTCGCCTGCAACAACCCCTGGCTCATCTCAGCCTGGTAGGGAGTGTAGGCAGTTACAAAGGAAGGGAGACTGGCCAACGTCTGTACGGTGGAAGGGACAAGATGGTCGTAGCAGCCACACCCAAGAAAAGGGATGCCCGTGCTGTTTCGCTGCGCTATGGCAGTGATCATCCGCAACACCTCATCTTCAGTCCGCCCATGACTTATTGGAACCGAATCACTGAGCAGAAGATCTTCTGTCAGTGAAGCATACAACTCTTCGATCGAACCCACCCCAATGGCTTCCAGCATTCTCTTGCGGTCCTCATCGGTGTGGGGTATGTAAGGATAAACCACGCGCTCCTCCTCATTGTCAGGACAAACCAACGCCGCCAATTCTCAGGCGGCGTAAGATAACTTCTTATAGACTTTCAAGATACTCAGTGTATGCACTGGCATCCATAAGTGAATCATAGTCACTCTTGGAAAAATTCCCTAGCACATACAAATAATGCTTATAGCAGTCAGTGTTGACCAACTCAGGAGAGTCATCAAGATCCTCATTGACCGCCATAACCTCTCCCGAAAGGGGGTTGATGATTGCCGATGCAGCCTTTACGCTCTCAACTGTTGCTATGTCCTCGTCCTTGTTGAAAGTATCTCCAACAAAGGGCAGTTCGATAAATACTATCTCTCCAAGTTCTTTCTGTGCGTGATCGGTAATGCCCACATAGGCCTTATCGCCGTCAAGACGGACCCATTCATGGTCCTTGCTGTACTTCAAGACTTCAGGAACGCTACTCATCTCTTACCTCCAATCAGATTCATGCTACCACCACTGTCAATCAATGTCGAGGGGGAAAAACTCTTCAAGGAACTCCAAGTCGAGTTCAGGATAAAGCTTAAACCTGGATACCAGGTCGGCCACCCTGCCTCTGGCTTCCTCCACCGCCTGGGCATCCGTTTCAAATCTGGCCTTGCTTAACGTACCTGCCTTTGCGCCTTTGGTGATCGTAGCAGCTTTGGTGTTCTTCAGTACCAAAGCAATGATGGAGGCAATTTCCCGCATCTCCGCTTTCCCCATTCCCAGAGTGGTAACAGCAGGGGTCCCGATCCTCAAGCCGCTTGTATACCATGGGCCGTTGGGATCAAAAGGAAGGGCGTTGCGGTTGAGGGTGACCCCACATTCACGCAGGGCGCTCTCTGCCTGCCTTCCGTTGAGACCGAATGTACGGACATCCAGCAGCATCAGGTGGTTGTCGCTACCCCCTGTCGCCACAGTGATCCCTTCAGCTATGCATGCCTGGGCAAGAGATGATGAGTTTTCAACAATTTTTTTTGCATATGTCGAGAAGGAAGGGTCAAGAGCTTCGGCAAATGATACGGCCTTAGCTGCCATGACATGGGGAAGCGGCCCTCCGATCACCAGAGGACAACCCTTGTCCACACTGTCCGCATACTCCTCCTTACAGAGGATCATGCCTCCACGAGGACCTCGAAGGGTCTTGTGGGTGGTTGTGGTCACCACATCAGCCCAGAGGACGGGGTCGGACTCGCCGGTAAAAACCTTCCCGGCGACAAGACCAGCGAAGTGGGCCATGTCGACCATGAAGACAGCCCCGACGCTATGGGCAATCTCTGCCATCCGCTTGAAATTGATCTTTCTGGGGTATGCGCTATAGCCTGCAAGCAGGATAAGGGGCTTAATCTCTTTTGCCAGTCTCTCTATCTCATCATAGTCGAGCAAGCCTGTCTCTTCGTTGACAGAGTAACTGTATGCATCAAACATCTGGGCCGATACGTTCTGACGATAGCCGTGGGTAAGGTGACCGCCACTGTAGTAGTCAAGACCCAGGATCTTCTGGTTTCCCAACTTCTCCCTCACCACGTCCCACTGTTCACGACTGAGATCGCTTGGGTTGGTAATGCCGAGTTCCTCCAGCATGGGGACTTGTACCTTTGCGTGCAAGATAGCCCAATAGGCGACCAGGTTGGCATCAGCACCACTGTGAGGCTGGACATAGGCATGTTCCGCTCCGAACAGCTCACAAGCCTTTTCACATGCGTTCGCTTCAACGGCATCCACATTGTCACAACCTGCATAAAAGCGGTGGTAAGCATACCCTTCACTATATTTGTCAGTGAAGAGATTCCCCATAGCCAGCTGTGATGACAAAGAAGAGAAGTTCTCGCTTGCAATCAGTTTCAAGTGTGATCTCTGGTCCTTGAGTTCGCTTACGATCCTAGAAGCAATCTCGGGGGCCACATCCGCTACTTTTTCCAAGGATGCCACATATGCCACCATACCGGCATCAATATCAGTTGTTCTCGCCAAATACGCTTTCAATGCTTGTTTATCAGCCATTTTTCACCTCATGCTGTAGTTCTCAATACTACTATCTTGCCCATCCGACAGACCTCTGTCAACGTCACAAGACAATTCAATGCAGGTAATTGCAACTTTAGAGTTGATTTTTGCCCATAGGGGTCGTAAACTACATCGGTTGTGTCATTTTTGCAGTACCTCTGCCGACTCGGCACCATACAACTATGAACTACTCGGTAGTTACAACAACACAGGATAGTAACCAATGGAAAAAACGAACACTCGCGAAACACTGGGGAGCCGACTCGGCTTTATCTTTCTTTCCGCAGGATGCGCAATCGGATTGGGAAACGTATGGCGTTTTCCCTATATAACAGGACGGTACGGCGGTGCGGCATTTGTAATGTTCTATATCCTGTTTCTTGTCATCCTCGGCCTCCCTGTCATGGTAATGGAACTCTCCATCGGGCGGGCAAGCAAACAAAACATCGGCATGGCCTACAAGACCCTGGAGCCTAAAGGCAAGAAATGGCATCTGTTCGGCCCGGTAGCGATCTTTGGGAACTATGTGCTGATGTTTTTCTACACTACCATCTCTGGCTGGCTCGTTGCCTATCTGTTCCATATGGGAAAGGGAGACTTTGCGGGGCTCGATACCGCAGGAGTAGGGAATTTTTTCGGAAACATGCTTGATTCCCCCACCATGATGCTCTTCTGGATGGTCCTGGTCACTATCCTGGCATTCATCCCAGTCGGAAGAGGCTTGCAGAACGGCGTGGAAAAAATCACCAAGTACATGATGATAGGACTGCTTGGGCTCATTGTCATCCTTGCGGTCAACAGCATCACCCTCAAGGGAGGAAGCGAAGGGCTCAAGTTCTATCTGCTTCCTGACTTCCCTCGGATGATGGAGATCGGCATGTTCGAATCAATCTATGCTGCGATGGGACAGGCCTTCTTCACTCTTAGCCTGGGTATTGGAAGCATCTCCATTTTCGGTTCCTATATTGACAAGCAGTACTCACTCACCGGTGAGGCAGTCAGGATTATCGGCTTGGATACCTTCGTCGCCCTGGCAAGCGGCTTGATCATCTTCCCGGCAGCCTTTGCCTTCGGAGTCCAACCCGATGCAGGCCCTTCCCTGCTCTTCGTTACCCTGCCCAACATCTTCAACCAGATGGGCGGCGGCAGGATCTGGGGCACACTTTTCTTCCTGTTCATGAGCTTTGCCGCCTTGAGTACCCTTATTGCGGTCTTTGAGAACATTGTCAGTTACTGGATTGACAAGCACCAGATAAGCAGGAAGAAGGCGACCATCATCAACTGTATCGTCATCATCATATTCTCCCTACCCTGCCTGCTTGGTTTCAACCTACTTTCTAATTTCCAGCCTCTAGGTCCCGGAACAAACGTCCTCGATCTTGAAGATTTCATTGTCAGTTCTACGCTATTGCCCTTTGGATCACTGTTCATAACTCTTTTTTGCACATCAAGGTATGGCTGGGGATGGGACAATTTTATTAAGGAAGCAGATACTGGTGAGGGCTTGAAGTTCCCTAAGGCTCTAAAATACTACTTCAAGTGGATTCTCCCCACCATTGTCTTGGTTCTATTCCTCAAAGGATACTGGGATATCTTTATCAAATAGGCTTATGTTGACAGAAAAGCAGGTAAAGTTTATCATTAAGTAGCTTTAGAGCAGATATTTTGGAGGGCTTTGTGGCCAAAGAAGAAGCAATTGAAGTGGAAGGCGTCGTTCGCGAAGCACTTCCCAATACGATGTTCCGTGTGGAACTTCAGAACCAGCATGTTATCCTAGCCCATCTTTCGGGCAAGATGCGAAAACACTATATCAGGATTGTTCCTGGTGATACGGTGCGTGTAGCGCTTTCTCCCTATGACCTGACCAAAGGTCGGATCATCTATAGAGAAAGGTAAGAACATACAGACAAAACAGGCCGATTCTCTCTTGGGAGTCGGCCGTTTTTATGCATGTTCATCTCTCGAAATCACCAAACCACTCTTATTCTATTTCCCTTTCAGGATAATCCAAATGGCACCGCTGCCACCATAGTATGCTTTGGGTGTATAGGCTTCAGTGACAACGCCACTGAGCCGGATGGCACTCAGGGCTGCATCTTTCAAAAGGGAATACCCCTTGTCGTTGTGCAGGCCTTTGCCAGTAATGATTGAAATCTTTCTCAGCCCCTTGGATGCACTATCCTTGAGGAAGGTGGCACAGGCCTCCTCAGCTTCCTGAACCTTCATCCCATGCAGGTCCAAGGTCACCTCAGGCTCCATAGCCCTCAAGGCGGAGACTGAACGGTAGCTGGCCTTCCTCTCACCCTTCTCCTTCATAGCCTTGTCCAGGGCACCCTTCTCGTCAGAGACCTCATTCCATTTCTTATAGGTATCGGCAAAGGACCAGGAAACATTGCTCTCTTTTCTCTGATCCTCTTCGGCCTTATCATCTAGTGCCTGCACCATCTCCTTGGAGGGGAGCATCTTCTCATCCTTGGGGGGAGGAGCCGCCTTCCGGCTGGATTCAACGACCCTACGGTCTTTTTTAGGTGCTACACCGTCGAACTCATCAAGAAGCGAACCGAAGTCCTTTTTAGGGACATACTGCTTGCTCGGCTTGATCTTTTCGACTGGTTTTGTCTTTTCCTTGACCTTCTCGCCTTCCCATTCGGCGAGAATTTCAGCAAAGGATTTCTCAACCTTGACTTTGCTATGACTTTTCATGCGTGCGGTGACCCCACCCATCTCGCCTGTAGTCTCCCACTCCTTGAGGATATCTCCAAAATTAGCATCAGGATCATACCCCTTGATGAGCGGTTCCTTACGTTGGGGCTTGGCAGCAGGTTCTGGCTTAGGTTTCTTTTCTGTCTTCCTCTCTATTTTCTCAGGGATGACTTTCTTTATCTCCTCAAAGGGTCTGTAGGCGTCATCCGCAATAGGAAGACGGCTGTCGCCAGCCGTCTCTTTCTTCTTTATCACTCGTTTCTTCTTGGCCATTTATACCTCTCGTACGTCCAACAGTTGTGAAACGAACGGCTTGATTATCTCCACCACCTTGCTGATTGGGGCCCCCTGCACCTTGATAGTACAGATGGCATTGGTCGGGTCGGTTCCCATGAACGTACCGAAGGTGATGATATCGATATTCTGTTCGCTGAGGGCTTGGGAAATCTTGGCTATGGTTCCGGGCTTGTCATCCACAACAAAGGAGACACGAATGCCGAAGTGACGGGCACCAAACAGTTCCAACAGGATCTTGAACATGTCACTCTTACTGACAATGCCAATGAGTTTCTCGCCTTCCAGGACAGGAAGGCAGGAGAGGTCCTGGTCAACCATCATGCGGGCAGCCTCTTCAACGGTGGTGTCCTTACTGATGGTAACCACATTCTTGCTCATCAGTTTCTTGACTGTAAGTTTGCTGAGCAAATACGCCATCTCATGAATGGAGAGGCTGCTTGCAGGAGAAGGGGATGCAAAAAGAATGTCCTTTTCGGTAATGAGCCCTACAAGCCTCTTATCCTTATCCAATACTGGCAACCTATGCACCTTCTCCTGCCTCATGAGGTTGGAAGCGTCTGCAATAGACATATCAGGAGTAGCTGTAACAGGGTTGCGAGTCATTCTTCGTTCGATAATCATATGATTCTCCTAACTACCATCTACCAATACTATAATTCAAGACAAGGCTAATATCTAGTCATTATTCGCCTAGATATGCAGCCCTGACCTTTTCATTCTCCAAAAGCGAAGCGGAAGCATCATGGAGGACTATCCTCCCATTCTCCATCACATAGCCCTCTGTGGAGGCCTTCAATGCCATGCGGGCATTCTGCTCTACAAGGAAGACTGTGACATTATCCTGCTTGTTGATAAGGTCTATCTTCTCAAAGATATCTGCGATGACCAAGGGAGCAAGTCCCAAGCCGGGTTCATCAAGCAGAATCAGGCGGGGACCGCTCATCAAGGCCCGAGCTATGGCCATCATCTGTTGCTCTCCTCCGGAAAGCGATCGGGTCTTCTGCTTCCGACGTGCCCCAAGTATGGGGAAAAAATCGTACATTGCCTCTTTGCGTTCAGAGATGAGGGCCTTGTCGCGAACCATGAAAGCACCCATGTCCAGGTTCTCTTCCACACTCATGTCGGCAAAGACACGCCTACCTTCGGGAACAAGGGCAATGCCCCTGGAGGCGATGATGTCGGTTGTGAGGCTCTTGCTGCCCTTGATACGTCCCCATTTATTGCCGTTTCCGGCAGCAGTCCGAGCCTGGCAGATCTCCTCACCATCAAAGGTGATAGACCCTTCCACCAGAGGCTCCTGACCCACTATTGCTTTCAGGAGGGTACTCTTGCCACTTCCGTTGGCGCCGATGAGACAGACAATATCACCTTGGTTCACATGCATACTCACATTTCTGAGCGCCTTGATGTTTCCATAGGTTACAGAGATATCCTCAATGGTAAGCAGTTCACTCATGCTTCTTCCTTTCCGAGATAGGCTTCGATGACTCTCGGGTTATGCTTGATCTCCCGGGGAGTTCCTTCTGCAAGCTTCTGCCCGTAATTCAATACGGTGATGGTATCGCAGATGTTCATGACCAGCTTCATGTCGTGCTCGATAAGTACGACCGTTATGCCGAGGTCACGGATCTTACGGATAATGCTCATCAGGTGCTCGGTCTCCTGAGGGTTCATTCCCGCTGCAGGCTCATCCAAGAAGAGCAACTCAGGCTCTGTCGCAAGGGCTCTTGCGATCTCCAGTTCCCGTTGTTTCCCGTAGGGCAGGTTCTTGGCTAGCTCATTCTTGAACTGACCCATATCAAAGAAATCCAACCAGGAGTCCGCTTTCTCATAGATCTCCTGCTCTTCCCTCTTAAGATATACATAACTATGCAAGGCGTTTACAAACCGCCCTTTCGTTTCGCTCGGCCCGGTCTTGAAGTGACGGCCGATCATGACATTCTCAACGACCGAGAGGTCCTTGAAAAGGCGTATGTTCTGGAAGGTTCGGGCAATGCCCATGCGACAGATCTTATGGGCAGGGAAGCCGGTGATGTCCTTGTTATTGAAGAACACCTTGCCCCCTGAGGGGATATCCAAGCCAGTCATATTGTTAAACAGGGTTGTCTTACCCGCGCCGTTAGGACCGATGAGACCTGTGATAAGTCCAGACTCAACTGAGAAGTCAACTTTATTTACAGCGACAACACCGCCATATGCCCTTGTAAGGGCTTCAGTTTCCAGTATGGTCATCACTTGCCTCCCTTAACACCATAGGTGTGCTCTTCCCGACCAAGAAGCCCCTGGGGTCTCCAGATCATCATCACCACAAGGATCAGGCCAAACAGAATCTGTTTGAACTGAGGGGGGATGACACTGCTCAGGCCCGTCAGCTGGGGGAAGTAACTGATGAGCTGGATGATGAAGGTACCAAGGATTGCAGCCTTGAAGTTTCCCATCCCGCCAAGGACAACCATGCACAGCACCATGACCGATACCATGAAGGTATAGGTTCCAGGAGTGACAGACAGTGAGAATGCGGCTTGTAAAGAGCCCGCAATTCCTGCTACGGAAGCCCCCAGGACAAAGGCGTACACCTTGTACTTGGTGATGTTGATGCCCATTGACTGGGCAGCGATCTCATCTTCACGAACAGCGGTAAGGGCACGTCCCATTCTAGAGCGGGCAAGCCGTTGGAAAAGGATGTAGGCTATGATGACAAAGATTATCACCATCACCAGAAATGCATATTTCTTATAGGGATTGATAGTAAGGCCAAAAAGGGTCGGCATTGGAATCTTCTGGATTCCCATGGGTCCGTTGGTGACAGAATCCCAGTTGTTCAGGATATTGCGCACAATCTCCCCGAAGCCCAGCGTTGCGATGGCAAGGTAGTCTCCCTTGAGCCTCAGCGTGGGCAGGCCGATAAGCAGACCGAACAGGGCACTGATGATGGCGGCTACCGGAAGCGTTGCCCAGAAGGACCATCCGAACCTGACGGACAATATGGCAGTCGCATAGCTTCCGATGGCAAAAAAACCTGCCTGACAGAGGGAGAGCATCCCTCCATAGCCGGTTATGATGTTTTGCCCGATAGCCATCAGAGCATAAATTCCTGTATAGATGAGTATCAAAAGAAAAAAGTTAAACATATTACACCTTCTCCTTTTCGACTTTACCGAATAGGCCTTCAGGCTTCACCAGCAGAATGATGATGAGCACACCAAAGGCGATGGTATCCTTCAAACCAGAAGGGATGCCCAACACGGCAACTCCGAAAGTCTCAAGCAGCCCGAGGAGAATCCCTCCAAACATAGCACCTGAAATATTTCCGATACCACCGACAACTGCAGCGACAAATGCCTTGAGCCCTGTCATGGTCCCCATGCTGGGGTACACCTTAAAGTCCAAGGCAATGAGAATTCCCCCTACTGCAGCAAGGGCGCTACCTATGGCGAAGGTAAGGCTGATGACCTTATTCACGTTGATGCCCATGAGCATTGCGGTATCCTGGTCAAGGCTTGTCGCACGCATCGCCTTTCCCATCCTTGTCTTGTCAACAAAGAGTTTCAAGGCAAGCATCATGACAAGCGATACTACGAGGATCAGTATCTGGTGAGGTGTGATGATGACACCGGCCAGGTTGATGGAGCTATTGTCAAACGGGTAGTTGAACTTCCTGGACTGGGTACCCAACATCCAGGCAGCACTATTGGAAAGAATGAAAGAGACACCGATAGCACTCAATAACGGGGCAAGCCTCGTTGCCCTACGCAAGGGTTTATATGCGATTCGCTCGATAGTCATGCCCAAGATGGCACAGACTGCCATACTTATGAGCATAGCTAGGAAAAAGGCCACTACCGTCCAGGTTCCCAGAGGAGAACTTCCCCTGAGAAGGTCAAAGACAAAAAGGCCGACATACGCCCCTACCATGAGGATATCACCATGGGCGAAGTTAATGAATTTCAGAATGCCATACACCATTGTGTACCCTAGGGCGATCAGAGCGTAGATGCCCCCCAAAGTCAGGCCATTCATCAGATGTTGGAAAAATTCAGCGGTTCCCACGATGCGCCTCTCCTTATCCATATTAACTGGATAGTACGATAACATGAAAAGACCGGTGTAAACAACACCGGTCCATTCAATTTCCCTATGACCGGGATTAGAACTACGATTAGTCGATCTGGATCAACTTGCCATCAACAACAGTATAGGTTCCCAAATACTCGGGAGTTGTTCCATTTACCTTATAAAGCCCCTGATAGGCAACCAGGTCGCCATTGTCAGCAAAGTTAACAATACCGCTTACACCATCATAATCCTTGGTGGCAGCTACAGCATCGCGAACGGCCTTCCTATCGAACTTGCCGGTCTTCTTGTAGACGGTGTTCATAGCGGCGAGCAAGATATTGGTGCCATCATATGCGTTGGTCGCGAACGAGTCGGGTCCAACACCATACTTGGCGGTATATTCAGCAACAAAATCGCTGTACTTCTTGCTTTCCTTGACTTTGGCAGGTCCAACATAGACAACACCGTCGGTAAAGTTTCCGGCGAGGTTATAGATATCGGGGTTGGAGAATCCGTCACAGGAGACAAAGGGTGTTTTAATGCCAAGCTGTCTTGCCTGCTCGAGAATCTGAGCCATCTCTGCAGTATAGTTGGGGATATAGATAGCATCAGGGTTTGCACTCCTGATCTTGGTCAGCTGGGTTTTGAAATCCTTGTCGCCGACCTGGCATGCTTCTGCAATGGTAACTTTTCCACCTGCCGCTTCAAAACTAGCGGTCATGCCTTCATAGAGGCCTTGGCTGTAGTCATTCTTTGCATAGAGGACGCCAATGGTGCGCAGTCCAAGGTTTTCATAGAAATAATGCCCTGCAACCTCACCCTGAAGTCCATCAGAAACGACGGTGCGGAATACATAATCGCCAATGGCGGTGATGTCGGCATGGGTAGCAGAGGGTGAAAGCATGACAATGCCTTCATTCTGGACACGTTCGCCAACAGCGAATGTTGTTCCGGTAAAGACAGGACCGACAAGACCTACAATCTTATCTGCAGAAGAGAGTTTCTCAATTGCAGATAGGCCCTTTTCAACGTTACCTTCTGAGTCTTCAGTGACCAAGACAACAGGAAGTTTCCCGTCGAAGCCACCCTTAGCATTGAAATGCTGAACTGCAAGCATGGCTGAGTTGTTGCTCAACACACCATAGTTGGCGTTATCACCAGTCATGGGACCGATAAATCCGATTTTTGGGCTGGAAGCTTCTCCACCACCCTGAGCAAACATAGGAGTAGCAACCAGTGCAAACAGTGCAACGAGAGCTACAAAAACATACAAGCTTTTTTTCATACTTGGGTACCTCCAAACTGTACATGACAAGGAATATAAATCTTCCCTGCAAAGTATAAATTACTTTATACAATAAAGGGTATATTTATTCAACAATTAACCACAACAAAAAACAAACAAAGGGAGACAATAGTGAAGAAATCAAAATCTTAAAGCAATTTCCATCGCTAACCAAACATGATATACTCTATTCATAAAAAGATATTGGAGGCCATACATGGCAAAAGAACGAAAAATCCTTGGCGAATTCAAGACATTCATTACTCGTGGCAATGTGATGGATATGGCAGTAGGTATCATCATTGGTACTGCGTTCACTGCAATAGTCAACTCATTAGTCAAGGACATCCTGATGCCATTCATCGGCTTGGTCCTTGGTGGAGTCAGTTTTATCGATCTGAAGATTATTATAACTGAAGCAACCGAACAAAGCACGGAAGTAGCCATCAACTATGGGATGTTCCTTCAGAAAGTGATTGACTTCCTCATCATCGCACTTGTAGTTTTCTTCATTGTCAAGGCCATCAACACAATGCGAGAGAAGATGGAAGCGAAAAAGAAGGCTGCACTAAAAGCCGAAGAAGTACAAAAAAAGGCAACTCCTCCCCCCGCCCCTGTGGTTGCAGCTGATGTTGCCCTGCTGACAGAGATTAGAGACTTGCTGAAGAACCCGAAGTCCTGAAAATAGTACAAACAGACACGGACAAAGAAAGAAGCTGCCGAAGGGATACCCTGATGCAGCTTCTTTCTTTCCTAATTCACTCGCTTGAAATCAATGAAACCACGTTCAACGTTCGTACTTATCAGTTGCAC
>DUPO01000022.1 GCA_012838275.1 Spirochaetales bacterium | reverse complement strand
CATGAAGGGATCTGGTCCCCAGAGCACCTCTATGTAGCTTCCGCTGAGATCTGCCTGATGACAACCTTTCTTTCTATTGCAGAGAAGTCCCGCTTGGAGTTTGTCGGGTACAGTTCTGAGGCAATCGGAACGCTCGAAAAGACAACGGAAGGTATGTTGATGACAAAGATTGTCATCAAGCCGACGGTCATTATCCAAGATGAGTCCAAAAGGGACCGTACCCTGTTGCTATTGGAAAAAGCGGAGAAGTACTGCCTGATCTCCAATTCGATGAAGACTGAGGTGACCATGGAACCAACTGTTATCTTGAACTCTGAAAAAACCGCTAAGTGAGAGAAGTTAGGGGCACCTGCAAGTAGGAAGAAAAATAACGCTCCTTGGGGATAGGTCCCAAGGAGCGTCGTTGTGCAGATAATGGCTCGCTAGGTCAGGGCATCTACGAATATGCCATTCCCGGCTTTTTTCTGCTTGATCAGCTTTTCTTGCTCTAGGGAGTGTAGCCTTTTCATAGTCTCCTTCTCATCCAAGTCGAAGGCCATCATGATTTCAAGAGGGACTACCCGCCCGTAGGTCCTGATGAACTGCAGTATGTTTTCTGTAGAGCCTGTAGGGGTGCTCGCAGAAATTTCGTTGCCGCAAAGGGCTTGGATGGCTTGTTCGAAATCTTCGACAAGCTGATAATTCTTCAAAATGGTCTCTTTGCCGTTATAGCGCACGATAAAGGTTGGCAGAAGGTCTACCTTGTAAGCCTTAGTCGTTGCCAGGTCCATCTCAAAGGCAGCTTGTGCTGTTCCGTCGGTGCAATGGGTGAGCAGCTTGTCAGCATTCAGGCCAACTTTTTTTGCAAGCGAGAGAAGGACTTCATCCCTATTGGTCTGCTTTGCAGAGACCGCTGTTGCCTCACGTATTTTCCTTAAAAAAGCGTCAGCCAACCTTTGGTCTTCAAATTCCGCCGCCTTATAGGCAATGTTCTGTGGATAGGAGGATGGGTATTCTTCAGAAAATAGCTCCAGGGTATTGGTGGTTACCGGCATCCCATGGTGTGCTGAAGCTTCAAGCCAGTGTTGTGCTATTTGAGCATTCGCCTCGGAAGGATCGCCTCCAATAGCATGGTCTATGTCTTCGAAGGTTCTCATATCTTCTACCAAGCCCGACATGATAAAGGAAATATCCACTTGATCGCCGTACCGGGCCTTAAGGGCCCGCAGCACTGGTTCGCTGGCCCAGCACCAGGTACAGACCGGATCGGTGAATTCTATGATTTCTAGTTTGTTGTTGTTTTTCATGGTTACTTCTCTCTTTGACAAGGGGAGGCCGGCCAAATGGATCCAAAGGTGTTTTACTTCATACCTTGTCTCTAAGGTACTATAGGCATAAAGCCTATTATAATACTAGTCTTTAAGGGAGTTTCTGATGCAATTACTGTCCATGAGCGATTGGGAAGATGAGGTAAAGCCTTGTTTTTACATTGCATACGGTTACTTTTGGGCACCGAGCAATTTTTCCAGCTTGCTGATTGTCAGCGGGGCAGAGCCCTCGTAATGATTGTTTACATTGATATACAGGGTTTTCCCTCCTTCGGCCAGTTTGGCTATTCGAGGGGCAAGAGAAGAGAGCTCATCGTCGCGTGATGTGACGATTCTGCTCCAATCCTCGCCGGTGGCTTTCTCAATGCCTTTGCGGTCATCACCATGCAACCGGATACAGGCTGCATCTCCTACGGCATTTTTATAGCTGTCCAGGACGGAGACTATATCATCCATCCAATATCCCTGGAGCAGGACGGGGGCGACTTGCCGCTCCTGGAGAAAAGAGAACCAAGAGGAGTCTATCCACCTGGGATTCCTAATTTCGATTGCATATGGGAGATTTTTGGGTAGGGCCTTGAAAAACGCATGCAAACGGTCGAGGAACTGTTTTCTTGAATCCATCTTGTCCTTGTTCAAGTATTCGAACTGGAACATGAGGAGTCCAACCTTGGCGCCCAGAGGTTCTATCCTTTCATAGAATTGCAGAAAGACATCAGGATGGAGAAACCAACGGTTTGGCTCTGTCCCCCCTCTATAGGCAAAAGGGGAAGTTATGGTGTTGGGGCATTTGACAGTGAATTTGAAAGCAGGGGGTGTTGATGCATTGTATTCTGCTACCAGATTGCGATTCGGAAGACCATAGCTGGATTTTCCTAAGGACCAGAACCACTGGTCGATCTCAACACTTGCATATTTTTTAGAATATTCCTCCAGGAAGTTCCCAGGGTTTCTGCTGGTGTATACAAGATTTTCCCAGGAGGGATATTTCCAGGAGCATGATCCTATATAGATATTCTTCATGCCCTAGTGTACATCAGGGAAAAAGGGATTTCCATATCACCGTAGGTGCATGCGTGCGGTCATAACCCACAAGTTACACCAGGCAGCTTGGATTGACACCAGGTGCTTGGCAGCCATTCTTATTGGGATGTCCGCATCGTCTTTAGCCCTTGTCATTAATTTCGGCAATGCATCTCCTTTCAAAAACTAATACCGCAATCTATCTCGCTATGGTATGCTATGAGAGATTACATACATTGGAGGGAATACATTGAAAAAATCAATATTTTTGAAATCTTTGGGGCTCATAACGTTGCTTGTGTTGCTCATGTCACCCCTGTTTGCCGGCAATACCAGTACTGGCAATATCAAGCTTATAGGAGCATATCCCGTTGAGGCGAAAATGGAGGCTGGCTATACCTTGAAAATGCCGATGCTTCAGGGTGAAGGACCGCTTTTTAGTGGTAATAATCTCAAGATCAAAGGTTTGGTCGGACTGTCTCCCGTAGCAGCAACACTGAGTGTCGATGCCGTGCTGACGCCCATCGCTGTAATGGAACTAACTCTCGGAGTTGCCCTGGGTACCGGTTGGGATTTTGATGCCATGGAGATATCGGGTCTGCTTAAGAGTTCGAAACCTGTTGGTGTGTCTGCTCTCACCTCCGATCATCTTGGTGGTGCGTATTACAAGGGGCGGGCAGCAGTTGCCTTGCAATTCGATACCGGGGCGATTTTTCCTGGAGATTGGACCAGTATCTTGCTGAGGACCTATCACGAGTTTAACTACCAAGGGTATACCAATGCAGGTAAGGACGAAGCTTGGGAGTATGAGACCTCTGGGGCCAAGGTGAACGGGATTAACTATAAGGGAGAATATATCATCGGGTATAAGCTCCCTCTGATGCTTAACATGGTCGCTTTGCAACTGGAAACTTTCTCCTACAACCTGAGCGGTGATGTAGGGCACCCTTTCAAGTTTGATGTGGGCATTATCGGTAACCTGGAGATTGCAAAAGGGTTGGACCTCACCGTTGTAGTGCAGGGCACAAACCTGAAGAAGGACCCTGATACCAAGGAAGTGGAAAGAGATGATTTCCGTTACAAGCGGGTTGCAGCGATGCTCAACTACTCCTTCTAATCTATTGCTCTAGTTGTTGAGGCATCCTCTGTCCGGGGATGCCTCAACTTTTTTGAGCCAAACATACTTTATCCTGTAATCCTCTCCCCCCCTCCTTTTGACTTCTGTCTAACCCTAGAGTATCTTATACCTATGTACTAGGATCTTGCTCCGTTTCGTAGCGAATCGGATGTTTTGTACATATAACAAATGAGAGGAGAATCAGATGGACAAAAAGAAATTAGCTGATGCTATACGCATTTTAAGTATGGATGGGGTGCAAAATGCTAACTCTGGACACCCTGGAGCCCCCATGGGGATGGCTGATATCGCAGAGGTGCTCTTCAGACGCACCATGCGCTATAACCCCAAGAACCCTTCTTGGGAAAATCGTGATAGGTTCGTCCTTTCAAACGGACACGCTTCCATGCTTCTGTACTCCTTGCTGCATCTCTCCGGCTATGACGTGACTCTTGAGGACCTCAAGCAGTTCCGACGCTTAGGTTCCAAGACTCCCGGACATCCCGAGTGCGACATGACTCCAGGGGTAGAGACCACTACCGGTCCTCTTGGACAGGGGTTCGCCAATGCCGTAGGCATGGCACTGGCAGAGAAGAAACTTGCAGCTACCTTCAATAAGAAGGATCTTCCTATAGTTGATCATTACACCTATGCCTTTGTGGGAGACGGGTGCCTGATGGAAGGCATCTCTCATGAGGCCGCTTCCCTTGCAGGAACCTGGAAACTGAATAAACTCATCACTTTCTACGACAGTAACGGCATCTCAATCGATGGAGAGATTACCGACTGGTTTACTGATGATACCGCTCAGAGATTCTCATCGTACGGGTGGCACGTCATCTCCGATGTCGATGGGCATGACCCTCAGGCAATTGGGAAAGCCATAGCCAAGGCAAAATCGAATACAGACCAGCCGACCCTGATAATCTGTAACACAGTCATAGGTTTTGGTTCCCCTAACAAGCAAGGTAAGGCCTCAAGCCATGGTGCTGCACTAGGTGATGAGGAAGTGTCCTTGGCCAGAAAACACCTCGGATGGAAATATGAAGAGCGCTTCTTTATCCCTCAAGAGATATATGAGGCTTGGGACTTCTCAAAGCAGGGAGCCGAATTTGAAAAAGAATGGGATGAACTGTTTGCGGAGTACAAGAAGCAGTATCCCATAGAAGCCGATGAGTTTATGCGTAGAGTTCAGGGAGCCTATCCGGACGGATGGGAAGCCAAGCTAGATGAAACAATCGCCAAGTGGCAGGCAGACAAGCTCGATGTTGCATCCCGTAAGGCATCGCAGATGATGCTCGACCAGATTAGCACCCTGTTGCCCGAACTGATCGGTGGCTCTGCAGACCTTACCCCTTCCAACCTGACCCAGGGCAAAGGCTCTGAGAGTTACGACATTGAGGAGAACAGAGGTGGTTATCTCCATTTTGGGGTGCGTGAGTTCGGCATGATGGCCATTCTTAATGGAATAGCCTTGCACGGTGGGTTTGTCCCCTATGGCGGTACTTTCCTGATGTTTATGGAGTATGCCCGCAATGCGATCAGGATGTCGGCTATCATGAAGTTGCCTGTCATCCAGGTATATACTCACGACTCCATCGGCCTTGGAGAGGATGGTCCTACCCACCAGGCAGTCGAGCAGGCGGCAAACCTGCGGATGACTCCCAACATGGAGGTGTGGAGGCCTGCCGATGCTGTGGAGACCGCAGTAGCCTGGAAGTCCGCCCTCAAGCGTAAAGATGGGCCAACTTCCCTGCTTTTGAGCCGTCAGAACCTGGTGCCACAGGAGCGCACGGACAAGCAGGTACAGGATATCAATAAGGGTGGGTATGTCATTTGGGAGTCCAAAGGCAAGCCCGAAATTATTCTGATCGGTACTGGTTCTGAACTCGACCTTGCCATGCAGGCAGCAAAACGCCTGGACAAGGAAGGGAAGAAGGTCAGGGTCGTATCAATGCCCTCTTGCGAGGTCTTCGAGTCTCAAGATGAGGCATATCGCGAAAATGTGCTACCATCCTCCGTGCGGAAGAGAGTTGCTGTTGAAGCTGCATGGACCGACTACTGGTTCAAGTATGTGGGTCTCGATGGCAAGATAATCGGTATGCACAGCTTTGGGGCGTCAGCACCTGCCGACAAGCTGTATGAGCATTTCAATATTACAGCAGATGCTGTATATGATGCTGCCCTCTCCTTGAAGTAGGAGAGAGATTCGTTAGAGTGGCATACGTACATACTGTAGTGATATGCCCGCTTCTTCCATGAAGCGGGCATATCTTGTTTGGATTGTAATTTGTGAAGGATGAGACTTTTTAATCTTGAAAGCGCATTGCTAAGTTTCCATCTCAAGTTCGTCTCCTGCCCCGATTTTAGGTTTCAAGCGCCTCTGGTCACGATAGATGACAGGGGAGGCACCAAAGAGATACTCATCCTCGACCGCAGTCCTCTCCATCTTGAGCAACTCCTCGGCTATTTTGGTGACACCCCTCCTGAAATCCGGAGAGTTTATCTCCTCTACGCTCTTTCCTCGGCTTTTACGGTAGTGGGAATAATGCTTCCAGAGGCTGTTGGTCATCTTGGCCGTGGTCGATGGCCTGCGGAGGAGTTCAAGGACCTCGGCACGGAACTTCGGCTCAAATGCTGAAAAATCGGTTTTTTGCAAAGCTGCAAGGGTGCGTCCCATCTCCCTTGCCCAAGAGTTATCCAGCTCCTGACAAAGGAACTTCAGCCGGTACCACACATCATAGAGCTCCTGCATTGAAGTTATGGGAAGGTCGCTGAGCCATAGGAAGGCGAGCATCCTTCTTCTCCAATCCCACCATTTGAGAGGGCTTTGCAGATCACTTGCAGGGATGAGGAAATATCCTTCCTTCAGAAGGAGGGAGCCAAAGGTTCCCGGCGGGTTCCCTCGTATGGTACTTTTGAGTGTGGTGCGGTATACCCCACATGAAGGGCTGCCGTCCATATAGACAAATACCCGAGCATTGCACCGTTTCAATGCCTCCATGCAGGCTTTGCACCCCTCGATCATCTTTTGCGTTACCAGCCGTCCATGACGGTCCTTTACCTCAGCTTTGCCTTCCCACACATCATCGCCAGTACCATTGCTCAGGTGCACAGGGTCGCGGGGTATGCCCATGCCTGCCATGCATTCAGGGCATACAGGACACCAGACAAAGTCAAGTTTTTCCCTTCCTAGGTTCGCAAGCATATCAAAGCCCTTTGCGTTATAGCGAACGGGACCTCCCATGCAACAGAGGCTGATGCCTATCGGTATCTTATCGGTAAGTATCACAGGTTGGTGTAAGTTCATCATTACGGCTCCTTGTCGTGGATATATGCTAGTACGCTTTGTTTTGGATTGGTTGAATTTTGGTAAGATTATATGGTGTGCATTGCTTGCAGGTTTTGTAAAGAACAACAACCTTGGCTATAGGAGGTGTGCCTTACCATTATGATTCGATAGCCCCTTTGTTTTTTGCATAGATGGAAGAACCTATCATTGCCAACAGGGTGAATACATAGGGAATGGCCAGGATGAAATCAGAGGGAATGTTCAATGCTCCCTGTGCATAATTTGAAAAAGCATCGGCCAGGCCAAAGATAAAGGCGGCTATGAACAGGCCGAAGGGTTTCTTGTTCCCCAAGAAGATGACCACTAGGGCTATCCATCCTTTCCCTGCAGTGATATTAGGGACAAATGCGCCGAGATTCAGGGTAAGCATCGCCCCTCCAAGACCGCAGGTGAATCCTGAAATGAGGAAGGAGGCGAAGCGGTATGCGTTGGGGCGCATGCCTAAGGAAGAAAGAGCCTCTTGATGTAATCCAGTTGCACGGATCCTGAAGCCAAAGGGGGTTCGGTAGAGGACAAAGTAGCAGATTACAAGTAATAGCCAGCTAAGATAGACAAATGCAGAGTGCCCGATGAAGATGTCTCCAAGTATTGGGATGCTTGCCAAGCGCGGTGTTCCCAGCAGGGGGAGGGGACGGATATTGTCAAAGACCACAACTCCCTTATTGGCAAACAGCGCAAACGAAAGGACAACGGTGAGCCCGGAGGCGAACAGGTTGACAGCAAGGCCAGTTATGAAGACATTGGACTTCAGGTTTAGGGTCACAGAAGCCAGTATTGCCGAGAGAAGCATGGTGCACCCGATTCCTAGTAAGGTTCCCGCTATCATGCTGCCTGTAAAGTAGGTAAATACTACTGAAAAGAAAGCACCCGTCAGCAGCAAGCCTTCCAAGGCGATGTTCAGCATGCCTGAGAGTTCGGTGAAGAGACCTCCCATCGAAGCGAGAAGCAGTGGGGTCATGATGGTAACTGCACTATGGAGGATGGGGATGGAGAAGTGCATCATGCCGGCCTCCTCTTCTTTTCAAACAGGGTAAGCAGCACTTCACTGCTGATAAGGAAAAATACGATTGACTGCACTATGGCCGCTATCTCAAAAGTCACATCGGAATGGAGCATGGCGCTGCGTGCCCCTGCTTCTATGTATGCAAAGAACAGGGCTGCTGGGATCACAGCTGACGGCTTGTTCTTGGCGATCAGGGCGACAGCAAGCCCGTTCCACCCCATGCCGGCCGAGAATTCCTTTATGCTGGCGAAATAGGTTCCATATATGGCAAATCCACCTCCTAGACCATAGAGAAATCCACTGAGGAACATGGGTAGTACGATAAATTTTTTGGTGTTGATACCCCCATACTTTGCAAAACGGCTGTTCAGACCTGTCATCCGAAGTTCATAACCGCTTTTTGTCTTGTAGAGGTAGATGTGGACTGTTATGACAGCAACAAGTGCAAAGAAGAGGGCAGTACTAAGGTTTGAGGGGGGAAGCAGCGCTGAGAGCCTGAAGGTTTCGGGAATTTTTCTGGTGGCTATCAGGCTTGTTGATGGGTCCAAAAATGGTCCTGCTATGAGATAGTTCACCACTAACAAAACAGCATTTGAGATGAGGAACGAGGTTATAAGCTCGCTAGTATTCCATTTCATACGTAAGAAACCGGAAAATCCCGCAAGAGCCCCTGCTGTGGAGGCTCCTGCAAAGAGGGCCAGAAGGGCACCCACTATGCCAAGCGGTGCAAAGTATATTGTACAGAGAGTGGTTATGAGAGCCCCTCCGTATATCTGGCCTTCCCCTCCCAGGTTGAAATTTCCCGATTGCATTGCAAGGGAGACACCCAAGCCTCCGAATATCAGGGGTATTGCGCTGTTGAGCATGTTGCCGAAATAGTATCTGCTTTGCAAAGGGCCAAGGAAAAAATACCCAAGGGTTTTTCCTGGATTTTTGCTGAGTATCAGCGACAGGGCTATCACAGCTGATAGTGCTATCAAAACGATCAGGAGGCTTCCTGCGCCCTCGCGCAGGGTGGGAAGTACTTTCTTGTTCTTGTTTTCAAGCACCGCGGTCCCCCTGGTTTCTGATACCTAACATGTATTCGCCGATTTCTTCCTTGGAGAGAGCCCTGGCCTCATCCCCTGAAAAGGAAGCAACCCGGGTCCCTCTGTACAGGATGATAATCCTGTCGGCGATGGTAAGCATCTCGTCTAGATTGGAAGATATGAGGATGACCGCTGCACCCTTGTCCCTAAGGGATGCTATCTGTTCGTATACAAACTGGCTGCTGGCTACATCGAGTCCCCAAGTGGGTTCGGAGAAGACGATATAGTCGCGGTACCGTTCGATCTCTCTGGCAAGGATCACCTTCTGGATATTCCCACCCGACAAGGTGCCGATTGGCATCTGGGCAGTGGCCTTGGCTGAGTAGCGTTGCAAAAGGTCGTTGGTGTGTTTGGTGACCCTCTTCTGGTCGAGAAACCCATTTTTTTTAAATGAACCGCTCTCTCCTACTATGATGTTCTCCTGAACAGTCGCCTTGAGAGAGCTTCCTATGTGCAATCTGTCTGAGGGAACATAGGCAAGGCCTTGTTTGCGCAGCAGGGCGGTTCCAATATTGGTGATATCCTTGCCGTTATGCAGGACCTTCCCGTCAAAGGTGGGTATGAATCCTCCAAGGACAGCCTCCAGGACTCCCAACCCATTGCCGCTGACCCCTGCAAAGCCAAGTATCTCTTTTGAGTATGCTGTAAAGCTGAGGCCGTTGAGCAAGGGGCGCTCCTGACCTTGACGGAGTACCGTTATCTTCCTGCCCTCTATGACAGGACGGCTCTCGTCATCTTTCTTTGTATGTTCAATAAAGAATGAAATGCTTTTTCCCATCATCAAGGCTGATATCTGTCGTTCGTCCACCTCATCAGTCTCGTATGTGCCGAGCATTTTTCCATTGCGCATTACAGAGACTCGGTCGGAGATGGCTTTGATCTCCCTCAGCTTATGGGTGATGAGGATGAGGGATTTGCCCCTTTTGGCAAGCTGCCGGAACGTAGAGAACAAGGATTCAATCTCCTGTTCGGTCAGTACAGAAGTCGGTTCGTCGAGGATGAGGATATCAACATCCCTGTAGAGCATCTTGATGATCTCCACCTGCTGCTTCTGTCCTACGGTAAGGTTTCTTACCACCATATCAGCTTCAATGGAGAAATGGTGTCGTTCTATTACCTCATTGACGAGAGTGACAGCCTTTTTAAGGTCATAGGAGATACGATGTTTTCTAGGTTCTATGCCCATGAGGACATTCTGGGCAACGGTAAAATCCTCCACCAGCATGAAGTGTTGGTGGACCATCCCAATGCCCAGACGGTTTGCAACCATGGGCGAAGATATGTTTTCCTGGTTGCCCCGTATCTTGATGGTGCCCTCTTCATGATCTTCAAGACCATAGAGCACTTTCATCAGAGTGGTCTTTCCTGCCCCATTTTCACCTGCCAAACAGAGGATTTCTCCTTTTCGCAACACAAAATCGACCCCGTCATTTGCACGGAGATTGTTTTCTGGATATGTTTTGGTGATGTTTAGCATCTCAACAGCAAGTTCCAATAGCATCACTCCTTGAAAAAGTATTCTTGGTTACAGGGCGGGTAGGGTATAGGCGATCTTTCCCTTATAGATGTCTTCCATGAAGGCGTCGAACTTCACCCTGATTGAATCGGGAAGGTTGTTGGTGTATGCGGGATCATCAGCAATGAATCTCAAATATCCTTCCTGTGCTCCGACGATTGAAGCAATCCCATATTCGATATTCCCGCCGAGAGCATCCTTGAGGATCTCTTTTGTCAGTTTTTTCTGCTCCATCGATCCGCTGCCTACCACATACCCCGGAGCACTCTTATACTCGTTGGTGTTGTGAAAGACGATATAAGCACCCTGTTCCTTGGCAACTTTGAACAGTCCCTGTGAAGCTCCTCCTGCAATGGCGGCAAAGACATCCACTCCAGCATTTTTCATGCTGGTTGCCAAATCAGCGGCTTTGTTTGCGTCAAACCAGTTACCAATGACACGAAAGTCCACTTCAATATTCGGATTGACCATTCTCGCTCCATCGAGGAAGCCGGGCACCATGTGCTTATTCAGCAGGGGGTACTCTTGGGCCGCAATGAACCCGATCTTCAAATCCTTGTTCGCATGGCTCATGTTGCTGGTGGTAACCAGGCCTGCAAGATAACCGAGGAAGAGGGATTGTTCGTACTGGTTGTAGAGATAGGTCCGTATTTGCGGATTTCCTTCCATGAAGGCATCGGTGATGACAAATTTCTGATTAGGAAATTTCTTGCCGATGGATACGCAGATTTCCGGCAGTGAGGGGTTTGAGCCCAACACAAGGTCATACTCTCCCGTAGCTACCAGGGATGTAAGCTGCTCTTCCCATTGTGCCTGATTGAAACCCGCTTCATATATCTTCACTGTCACATTCTGGTTTTCAGAGGCGAACTCAGTTGCCCCTTCGGCCAGGGCTGTATAGGGTGGGCTTCCAGCCGTCACTCCTGTGATATATACCAAGATGGAGAGGGAATGGGTGTCTGTCGTCTCCTTCTCCACACTGCCTGCTGCAACAGCAAGAAAGAGAATCACAGCCATGAGTAGTGCTGTACAGATGATTTTTTTCATTATCTGCTCCTTTTGGCCAAATAAGGATATCCCTTTGACCTGCACCCCTAAGCTTCCACCTTTGCCAGAGCCTTGTCTACACTCCAATGGCCATGAACGAGCCCATTTATCGCTTCTATCATTGTTCCTGCCTTGCCAAATGCCCAGATATTCCTACCCATGGCGATTCCACTGCCTCCAGCCTGCAGCGAGTCGTGGATGGTCTGGAACACTTGCCTCACCGAATCGGTCTTCGCTCCTCCCAGGATGACGACGGGAACCGGACACCCCTTTATCACACGTGCAAAGGAATCGATGCTGCCTGTATAGTACGTCTTGATGAGGTCCGCTCCGATCTCCGAGCCCATACGGGCTACCATTCTGATAGCTTCCGGGTCATGGACAGCAAACTCCTTTCCTCCGATAGTGCCTTTCGCCATCGCTTCGATCATGACGGGCAAGCCCAAGCGGTGACAGCGGTCTATGGCAAGTGAGGCTTGTTTGATAAAGCAGCCCTCTCTCTCATGGCCAAACTTGACAGTTATGGCAGCGCACGTCGCGCCGTAGGCTAGAGCTGTCTCAGGCTCGACGATCATCTCCTCCTGAAATCCTCCGCCTAGGACGGTAAATCCTCCGCTCAGGCGCAAAACCAGTGAAGTGGTACGGTCCCACTCCCCAAGGGATGCGTCGACCACTCCTTTGGTGGTAAGTATGGCATCGGCTCCTGCGCTCACACACTCCCGGACTATTTCTGAAGGGTTGACGATTCCGTCCATAGGGCCCGCAATGGAGCCATGGTCCAAGGCTATGATGACCGATCTTCCATCCCGTTTGTCAAAGATTGTATGTTTTCGAAGTGTGAGTCCTGATGCCATAGATTACTCCTTCTTAGGTAGGCGCCCTTCTTTGAGATTCCTGTATGTGGCGAACAAATCGTCATAGAGCTCTTGTAGCTTGAGGTTCGGGGTGAAGGTGCATTTGGTCTTTACCACGGCCTTTGCAGCTTCCCTGTAGGATCTGTAGTGGCCGAGGGCTTGCAGGGCGATGATGAGGCAACCCATAAGCTCGGCATCCTGCATGGTTGGCACCAGCACTTCACGGCCGGTTATATCAGCTTTCAGCTGATTCATGAAATCACTTTCACTCGGACCGCCTGTGATCCGCAGCTGACCGACCTCGCTGCCCAACTCCTCCATGACGGTGATTACATCCCGCATGGCAAAGCAAGTGCCTTCAGCTACTGAACGTAACAGCTCACCCGTTCCCGTTTCCAGGTTGAGGCCAGAGAAAACCGCCCGGGCATGAGGGTCCCATATCGGGGCGCGTTCTCCGCTGAGATAGGGTAGGAATACTACACCCCCAGAGCCTGGATCCGTTTTTGCCATCTCGCCGTAAAGGTCTGTGAAAGACGCCTCTTTTTTGCCTACTAGATTCTTTGCCCACTCTATCGCTTTGCCTGAAGTAGAGATAATGCCTGAAACATTGTAGTAAGGAGCGATAGGATGACGGTAGGTCATCAGGCGAGCGTCCCCCAAGGGTTTTCTCGTACAGAGATTTATCCCTTCCGACGTTCCAGACCGATTACAGACCTGTCCTATCTCTACAGTCCCCGTCCCTAGAATCGAGACATAGAAGTCAGGCGCCCCTGCATAGACAGGTGTGCCTGCAGGGATTCCCAATACTGAGCTTGCCAGGTCAGTGACAGGGCCTATCAGGTCACCGGGATTGCAAAAAGGAGGGAACTTTTCGTTATCAAGACCGAGCCTTGTGAGGAGATCTTCTGTCCAGTACCATTGCTCGGCTTCAGCTGAGTGTATGACAGCCTTGCCCACTCCTGTAAGCAGATAATCCAGATATTCATGTGAAGAGAGAAGCCAGAGGCTCTTCTCATAGGTTTCTTTTTCATTTCGAAAGAGGTAAAGCGCCTTGGGAAGAAAAAAGCCGGAGTCGACAAAAGTCCCCAACATATCGCTTATCTCAGCGGACTCTGCGACAGGACGCCGGTCAAGCCAATTTCTCGCCATGCCTGTCCTGGCATAGAGCAATCCGTTTTTACTTGCTGGCTCTCCCAAGACTGGCACGAGGGTAGGGCCATTGCCACTGATGACGACGGCACGGACAAAGTTCAGGTCTCCAAGGCTAGAGCAGACTCTGGTAAGGGCATGACTCCAGAGGATCGTATCTATTTCATATGTATGCGATGTCTTGTCTAGTGCAGCGTTGCTGATCGAACTAAGGACCCCCTCCTCACTGAACAAAGCTGCCTTGAGGGTTGTCGTGCCGAGGTCAATTGTAAGAATCATTGTCTAGTCCACCTTTACCAATACTCGATAGGTTTTTCTGTCCATCGCGGCAGTCATCGCCTCTTCGATGGCATCTAAGGGGAAAATCTTGCTTATGAGGTCCCCGACCTCGACGGTCCGGTTAGATAGTACCCTTACTGCTTGGTTGAAATCAATCTCGCTTCGCCCTTCCGAGCCGGTGATCTGGTACTCCTGCCTGTGGACACTGTTCATGTCGATGGGAAATGCAGGCTTGTCATCGTAGGAAGTGAACAGGTTTATGCGTGCTGCAGGGGCGAGTGCTTGGAAAGCTACTTTTGCAGCCGCTTCGGAAGTGGAGGTTATGATACAGCAATCGACCCCACGCCCCCTTGTCAGGCTTTGTAATTTTTCTACGATATATTCCGTATCGGAGGCGTCGAGTATGGCGGCACATCCCATTTTTTGAGCATCTTGAAGTCGCCCCTTATCAATGTCACACATGATGACCTTCGCCCCCATTGCCATGGCTACCTTCATGTGAAGAAGACCCATGGTCCCCGAACCGCAGATAAGGAGGGAATCTCCCAACTTCAGTCCTACCTTTTTCAAGGAGCGGATGGCACAGGCCAGGGGTTCTGTCAGGGCGGCGTGCTCAAGAGGGAGCTCCTTGGGCAGGAGATGTGCCTGCTCTGCCCGGACGGTCATATACTCTGAGAAGCCACCCAGAACCTGCTGACCCTTGTTGAATCTGCTTTCACAGAGATTGGAGTTTCCTGACAGGCACTCCGGACAGATATGGCAGCGATTGACCAGATCAAGGGTAACATGGTCCCCGACGGCGTGGTTGGATGCCACCGCACTTCCGATGGCGACGATAGTGCCTGAAGCCTCATGTCCTGCAATGATAGGCAGATAGATGCTGCGCTGTCCGGTGTAGAGGCGTTGTTCCAAGGTGCAAATTCCACAGTAGGCAATCTTGACCAACAGTTCGCCGGGGAGCGGAACAGGCTGTTCATTCTGCCTTATTTCAATTTGGTTAGTACCTGTGATATATGCACTTTTCATGATTCCCCTCGCTTGTTTTATCCTTGTTCTTAGTTTGGGCTCCCCTGCAAAGGCTGTCAAGAAAAATCACCTTGGAGGTGGAGCCGCCTTGAGACCGTACATGCCTAGAGAAGAAAAGTGGCATGTGCTATCAGAAGATAGCTTGAGGATATTCCAGAGGAAGCCTCAACTGTTACAAACGACCTGGCACTGTGTTGTGTGGGAATCTCATGGGTATCATTGATCGGGCACAAAGGAAGCCCATCCTACCCAAGAACTGTAACCTTATCCAAATAATCTTATCAGATAGGAGAAGGTATGTTTTTATACAAAGGGGTGCTTTACCTGCAAAGCTCTTGTCTTTTGCTTCTTTTTAGTGAATGATGTCTGTAAAGACAAGTAAAGGAAAGTCTTTAGGGTAGGGGGGACATGCATGCACGCTACAGAACGGAAACGGGTAATTATGGAGTTATTGAAAGAAAACGATTCTGGTGATGTGATAACCTTATCGAATTATCTTGCAGTATCCAAGGTTACCAT
>DUPO01000198.1 GCA_012838275.1 Spirochaetales bacterium | reverse complement strand
TTTTGCCTGCAAGACGATGGGCATCTCCCCTATCTCATCAAGAAACAGGGTCCCCTTATGGGCTAGCTCGAACAATCCCACTTTTCCACCCTTGCTTGCTCCGGTGAAAGCTCCCTCACTATAGCCAAACAGTTCACTCTCCAGCAGTTGTTCGGGAAGGGCGGCGCAGTTGACCGCAACAAAGGGTTCCTTGCTCCGGGGGGAGTGGTTGTGCAGGCTCTGCGCGAACAGCTCCTTTCCTGTCCCTGTCTCACCGAGGAGCAGCACCGCCCCATTTACAATGCTGAAGCGTTTGGCTTTCTCCACAAGTTGAAGCATCTGGAAGTTTTGTGTGACGATGTCCTCGAAGCGATACCGGGCAACCAGACCTTTGCGGTTAAGCTCAGTCCTGATCTTATGCTCGGTCTTCTGGATCGCTTCTGCATTCTGGAAGGTAAAGAGCACTCCTGAGGTCTGCTCATCGACGGTAATGGGCTGTTGGCTTACCAGTATCTGCTGTCCGCCAAGGGTTTGCAACTCTTCGATCAAAGACCCGGATATCACGGTCTGGGACCACTTGCTTCCCTGGTAGACCACATCAATGGACTTCCCTTCCAAGGGCTGTCCGCCAAACAGCAGTTCTGCCTGATGGTTTGCTGCGATGATGACCCCATAGCTGTTGATGGCAAAGAGCGCATAGGTCGCGTTGTTAAGAAGCGTAGCCAAGAGAGTTCCCCTGGTCTTAGCCCGATCCAAAGACCGGGCAGTGGCGACTGCATCCTCGATAGCGTGTACGATCGCCTGGTAACCAGTCTTCACGTGCACATAGGCTATGGAGTTTTCCTTGCAGAGATTGCACATCGTAAGTCCGCCAACCAAAACAGTGCACCCCTTCTCGTGTAGGGTGAAGACAGCTTCTTTGACATCTTTTTGGTCCTGCACCTTCATCACGGTCACCGGACACCCCACAAGGGAGGTGATCATCTCATTGTCACAAAGCTCCTCATTGGTGATGATGCCTATGTTGCAAGGGTAATTTTCCTGTTTTGCAAGGGAGAGGGCTGAGAGCATATCACCACTGCCCAAGGTGATGGGCACAACGTGAGTCGTCGGCTTGTGTTTTGCAATAGCACTGGCTGTGATGCCTCGTGCGACAATGATGTCACCATCCAGAGCCTCAATGATCTGAGGGTCTGTACCGATAATATGGGTTGTACTGATTTGAATGCCATCATGTTCGAATGTGGTGATGACCTCCTCGAAGGCATCCTGTAACTCCCTATAGGGAACAACAACAAGGATTTTGATCACATTGTACTCCTAACTCAACACTATCATAAAGCAACATGGCTTTACAAACCATAGCCCCTCTTGCTATTGTCCTTGAGGAGGCTTTCATGAACCTGTTGAAATATATCCTTTTGACTCTCCTTGTCCTGCTCACCCTGTTCAATCTCTACTCCCTCACCATCGGTAGGAAGAAAAAGAAGCAGGCGGTGGCGAACTTCAAGCAGATCCTTGCAGACCTTGAAAACAAGACTTTCAAGGAGATGAAGAAACGACAGTTGAACTTCAGTGAAAAACGCGGGTACATCAATGATTTCAATGAGGGTATCCTGCTCACATTCGACTATGAGAACGAAAAGATAGGCATAACCCTTAAAGACAAGTTTTACCTGATCCCTTTTGCTGACATCCTCAGCTGTACTGAAAATCATGATACCCTGGAGAATGGGAAGTGGACAAACATCCGTGTCGAGCTTGAGACAAAGGAACAATTCATAACCTTGTTGTTCGGCTCAAGAGAATGGAGGCCCAAATCCACCTTGGCTAAATTCATTCTGGACGATACAAAGGAGTTCTGCTCCCTGATCAACAAGCTGGGAGAAGAAGGCCAGAGCCCGGAGCATGAAGAACCGGAAGAAGAAAAAGAAGAAGAAGAAGAAGAAAAAGAATAAAAAAGACATACAATATATCTAAAGAGCTAAAAAAGCGACCGGAATATCCGGTCGCTTTTTCATCTTCATCCTATAGCTTACCCTTTTTCAGCCCCATTGCTTTTAGGAGCCTCGATCTCCTTGGTAGAGTCAACAATATGCAGATCTACTTGTTGGAACGGGATTGAGATACCAACTTCAGCAAGCCGTGTGGGAATCTCAGCCTGGAAACGCCAATAGATCTTCCAGTAGTTCGAAGGTATCGTCCATGGACGGGCGATGAAATCCACAGAGGAAGAGTTGAGTTTACTCACCTCAATGGTCGGTGCCGGTTCAGGAAGGATCTCTTCATAGCTGGCAAATACCGAGGAAATAACCTGTCTTACCGTTGCTACATCCGACCCATGAGGGACACTCACTATCATGTCCACCCTTCTGCGCTCCAAGTCTGAGTAGTTGATAATGGGGCTACCCCAGACCAAACGGTTCGACATGGTTATCTTCTTGTTATCAGGGGTCGCAAGGATGACACAGATCATATCCATGTCCTTTACTGTCCCTGAGTACGATCCTGCATCGATGTAGTCCCCAATCCTGAAAGGTGAATTCATGACTATCATCACGCCGCTGAGCAGGTTCCCAATGGTCTCCTGAAAAGCGAACCCTAGGATTACACCAGAAATACCCAATCCGGCAAGAACGGGGCCCATGTTGAGTCCCATATGTTGCAGGAATATAATGATCAGGAATATCCATCCGACAATGTTCACCAGTTGAAGCAGGAAACGGGCCATCAGGTCATTGATCTTCTTAGATCTGGAAAGGCTTCTTTTGAATACCTTTTTAAGCCAGATTATAAGAACCTTACCAATTAGGACAATCAACAGCCCTCCGCCCAGTTTTATGAGAAAAGCGATAGGTTCCAGTTGGGACCATTCATGGATGTTGATCAACATCCGGGAGATAACACTGCCACTTTTCGCAGCAGCCTCAGGGGCAGTCTCACTGACAAAAGCCATAATAGTTGAAAGCATCTAAAATCCTTCCTTATAACAGAACTACATTTAGCATACAAAATAATGCAAGAGAAAGAAACCCTTCCCCATTCCTCCCCATGTAGGGAGACAGGAAATCTCCCCCATGAAGCATGATTTTTTAAGGCGGGCAGGGATAGGGAGAAAGGACCAACACGAAAGGGGCCGTTTCAAAAGGTTTTTCTTCTGAAACGGCCCCTTCAATGAGAGGTTCTGACTGTTAGCGTGACAGCAAGGAGTGCAGCTTCTTGGTGAATGCTACAGGATCCTTGGGCATGACACCCTCGGCAAGCAAAGCCTGGTCGAGCAAGACCGAACAAAGGTCGGCGACATACTCGTCATCATCACTAGCCTCGATCTTCTTGACCATGGGGTCCTCAATGTTGACTTCAAGAATAGGCTTGATATCCTCAAAGTCACCCTGGCCCATACTCTTGAGCAACTGCTGCATCTGTACTGAGGGGTCATTCTCATCAACAACCACAACAGCCGGAGACTCTACCAGGCGGGAGGAAATCACAACGTCCTTGACCTTGTCACCAAGAGCCTTCTTGATCTTCTTGATCAGTTTCTTGGACTCCTTGGTCTTTTCAACTGGCTCCTCATCACTTTTGAGGTCGTCCACAGCACCACTCTTGTTGATAGCCTTCAAGGGAAGGTCCTTATAGGTGCCGATCGACCCGACAACGATATCATCGATATCATCACTCATGATCAGGACTTCAAAGCCTCTCTTCCGATAGGCTTCCAATAGGGGGCTGGCCTTCAAGGTCGACTCCTTGCCTCCTGTGATGTAGTAGATGCTCTTCTGATCCGTGCTCATCCTCTCCTTGTAGGAAGCAAGACTCACATATCCGTCTTCCGTTGAAGACTTGAAACGGACCAATTCAAGCAGGGTATCCCTGTTTGCATAATCGGAGTAGAGACCTTCCTTCAGGGGACGGTTGTACTGCTCGATGAAAGTAGCGTACTTATCAGGGTTCTGCTCACTGATCTTCTGGAATTCGGAGAGCAACTTCTTTACGGAAGCGTTGCGGATGGAGGACATCACGCGGTTCTGCTGCAATATCTCACGGCTGACGTTCAGAGGCAGGTCCTCACTGTCGATGATCCCGCGAACAAACCGCAGGTAGGTAGGTAGCAGCTCCTTGTCATCATCAGTGATATAGACACGCTTTACGAAGAGCTTCACCCCAGGCCGGTAATCCGCCTGGTTCATATCAAAGGGTGCTTTGGCCGGGATAAAGAACAGGGTTGTGTACTCAATGGCACCTTCAGCTTTGGTATGAATGTAAAACAGGGGGTCTTCGCTATCATAGGAAGAGCTCTTGTAGAACTCATTGTACTCTTCAGGTGTGATGTCGTTCTTGTTGTTCCTCCAGAGGGCTGAGCTGTTGTTGATCTGTTCGACCTTGTGCTCGACCGTCTTGAGGGGGTTGCCGTCCTTGTCCTTCTTCTTGTCATCCACTGACTCCTGGTCATAGGATAGGAAGATAGGGAAAGCGACGTGGTCGCTGTATTTTTTCACCAGTTGCTGGATCTGCCAGCGGTTGGCGAACTCAGTACCCTCTTCACCCAGATAGAGGGTAATTGTGGTTCCTTGCTCTTCTCTGGTGGTCTCTTCAAGGGAGTAGGTCCCTTTGCCGGTACTGCTCCATTTGTGTGCGATCTCTTCACCGGCCTTGCGGCTGATGACCTCAACCTTGTCCGCAACCATGAAGGCACTGTAGAACCCTACGCCGAACTGGCCAATGAGGTTGCTGTCCTTCTTCTGCTCTTCGGTCAGGGAAGCGAGGAATTTCTTGGTTCCGCTTGATGCGATGGTACCGAGATTGTTCGCAAGGTCATCCTCATCCATGCCAAGGCCATTATCGCTAATTGTAAGGGTCCTCTTGTCACCTTCGGTGAAAGAGATGTCAATTCTCGGCTCAAAGGCAAAACCCTTGAGTTTTTCATCGGTGAGCGAGAGATATTTGAGTTTGTCCAAAGCGTCCGACGAGTTTGAGACAAGTTCACGAAGGAAGATTTCCTTGTTTGAATAGAGCGAGTGGATGATAAGCTGAAGTAGCTCAGATACCTCAGTTTTAAACTTTCTTTGTTTCATTTTTGCTAAATACCTCCAAAGGATATAGGCTAAGATAATGATTATTTTTGGTATCGGCAATCTTTCCTTAACAAAAAGATGCTGTTGGAGTATGCTCTTATCATGAAGTTCACCCAACCTGCCGCCGCACGAGAGATAAATCGCCTTCGGGTGCTGAATCTGCTCCTTGAAGTCAAGGAGTACAGCCGTGCCGAGATAGCACGTCACCTTAAGCTCAACAAGCCGTCAACCAGTGAGATCGTCGAACAACTGATCAAGGATGGACTGGTTGCAGAAGCAGGAAAAAGAGAGACGGCTGCAGGGAGACGGCCCGTGGCCATCACCCTTATCCCTGATGCCGCTTTCGTGCTGGGAGTCGACATGGGCAGCCGCAACACCTCCATCGCCCTTGCAGACCTGGAAGGTAACATCTTGCGGTTTGAACGCTTCCCTACCACGGCACAGCCCGAAGTGAAGGAGCTCTGCTCAAGTGTCATCAGGATCATAAGAAAGATGAGCAAGCTTGCAACCTCCCCCATCTTAGGAGTGGTGGTTGCCCTGGATGGAGTGCTGAGCGATGACAAGAGGACTCTAATCAGAAACGAACATTGGGACTGGAATGACATTCCCCTAGCGGCAATCATAGAGAGGAACACTGAACTGCCAACCCTGCTTGCACATAATGTAGAGGCAATGGTATTTGCCGAGCGTCGGATAGCCCACGAAGAGGAGGAGAACTTCTTCTTTGTAAATTGGGGTGAACATATCAAGAGCGCCTTGGTAAGCAAAAACTCCATCACCGGAGGGGATACGCAGTTCGGCCATCTGGTGGTCAGCCCCACCGGCCTGTGCAGATGTGGGAAGATAGGGTGTCTGGAGAGCCAAGCTGCCGGTTGGGCACTGAGTGAACGCCATGGGGGAAAGACCGTCAAACAGCTCTGCCTGGAGCCCAACCTGATGATCGAGGATGACCTGAGGCAGGCTGCCCAGGCCATGGGAATGGCCCTAGTTGCCGCAAGTGCCATAACGGGATGCAACAAGATCATCCTAGGCGGTGGCTTGGCCAACCTCGGCCAGGAGTATCTGAGCTATCTGAAAGATTACTATAAGGAACACTCCAACAGAGAGAAAATCCAAATTGAGTGTTCCGAATTAGGTGAAAAACAGACACTCCTAGGCAGCATTGCCTTGGCTTTGGATTGGTGGATGTTCAAGAGTTCACTGTTGGAAGTGATCCAAGGACAAGGCAAATAAAACCGCTACCCGAAACCGGATAGCGGCAACCTCCTTGAGAACCCCAGGATCCCTCCCCTGGAGTATCCGTCCACCCGCTGGAAAAATCGGAATGGACTATGAGCAACGACACTCATGAGTATTACATGGTTTCTTGACGATGTAAAACAAAATTCGCTTTATTTTCACTTTTTCACATATAATTACAATAAAAACACCAATCAAAGAGAATCGAACCAACTATAACCCGTCTGTATAATTAACAGAGAACGATCCCCTGTATGAGCCTGCAGTAAAGATATCATTGACTTCTTTCTTAACCTTGATGGTCAGCTTCCCAATATCCCTCTCTTTCTGGGAGCCGGGAAGGAACGTGATGAAGAAGGTATTACCACCTTCAACACGGGTCATCAGGTGTTCGGATTCGAGTTCCAAGGATGTACTCAAGGTGTTTTCTTCATCAAGCTGCATATCTGTCAATGCAAAGCTTAATTTCCCATATGTACCGGTAGGAAGGTTTGAAGTGTATCTGAAGTAGATAGACTCAGCTATCTCCCAAGTCTCAGTAGCCGGAAAGTCAAAGCTCAACACCGCACTGTTCTGATCGATCTCCACGCCGGCTTCATTGTAGGCGCTGATCTTCACAGATGAAGATCCTATCCTGCCCTTCAGATAGACCACTGCCTGGTTAGGCGTAGGAGATACAGCATCTGCGGAGAAGAGAGAAAAACCCAGAATTAAGACAAGGATTACTCCCACTAATTTTTTCAAAATAATCTCCCATATCAACAGGTATTGATAGACATATCTTACCAAGTATCATTCGGCAAGGAAAGAGAAGAGTAAATCGAGTAGGCAGGGGCCTCACGGCCCCAACCTCTCACACCACCCACCATACGGTTCCGTAGTGGGCGGTTCAATCAAACGACATTACCAATTGACGCACTGATATACGTCCATTTGTAACCTTAC
>DUPO01000197.1 GCA_012838275.1 Spirochaetales bacterium | reverse complement strand
TGAAGCCTCCATAACTCTAGCTACAACGTGAGTTACCTCACTCTTTTTGGGAATGGATACCCTGCGAAGATAAAAATGGTGTCGCCCTATCTTTTTTACAGGTGCCCACTCGCACACTGTGGGAACCCCCTCCTAATTGCGCATGGTGTGGTAGGCCGAAGGGGAGGGAAATATAAGGGTATCAATCCATGAAATGAAGATTTATAAAAATAGTGGTTGACAGTAAAAGGATAAGCATAGTATAAGTTAGATAAGACTAACACGGAGGACGACTATGCCACTATCCATGCTTCAGATTGGAGAGAAAAAAACTATTGTTTCCCTACATGGAGAAGACTCCATGAAGCAGCATCTGCTTGACTTGGGGTTTGTCTTTGGCCAACAGGTAGAAATTATTGGAAAATGTTCCAATGGCCTTATCCTCTCTCTCAAAGGTGTCCGCCTTGCCCTCAATCAGGGTCTTGCCCACAGAATAAACGTTGCATAAAACAGTTCATTCAAACACATACCATATATAGAACAAGGAGTTTATGATGACATTAGGCGAGTTACGCCCTGGCGAAAAAGCCAAGGTGGTCTCCATTGGCACCACAGGGGCTATGCGACAGAGGATTTTGGACATGGGAGTGACTCCCAATGTAGAGGTACAACTCATCAAGATTGCACCGCTAGGGGATCCTGTAGAGATTACAGTTCGGGGGTATCAGTTGAGCCTTCGCAAGAGTGAAGCGGCCTTGATACAGGTCCGGAAGTAATTTTTTTTGGCCAAGCAGTTAGCTTGTCCTAACATATAGGAGACTTTGATGTCGTATACCATAGCACTTGCCGGAAACCCCAACTCCGGCAAAACCACTGTATTCAATACCCTTACCGGTTCCCGCCAACATGTGGGAAACTGGCCTGGGGTTACCGTCGACAAGAAAGAGGGGGTCTACCGGAAGAACAAGGATATGAAGATCCTCGACCTACCCGGGACCTACTCACTCTCCCCTTATAGCGCTGAGGAAGTGATAGCCAGGGATTTCATCGTGAATGAAAGTCCGGATTGTGTCATCGACATCCTCGATGGAACATCGCTAGAGCGAAACCTCTACCTTGCTCTGCAGATTATGGAAACCGGAATTCCTACGGTGCTGGGAATAAACATGATGGATGAGGTCGCCCTGCGAAAGGATGTCATTGACTTCAAACGCCTTGAAGCGGAGTTCGGCGTTGCTGTGGTCCCTCTTGAGGCTCGCACTGGTAAGGGCATCGATGTCCTGATGGATGCGGTAAGCCGTACCATAGAGGAGAAGCGAGTCCCCAAGCGTCTTCCTGTCTACGAGCTGAGCAAGAAGGTGGATGAGGATACGCTTGCTGACAAGCGCTACTCCTTCATCACTGAGATAGTGGAGGCCAGTGTAAGGCGAGAGATCAAGGACGGCGAACAGAAGCAGAGTCGAACCGATACGATCGACAAGGTCCTTACCCATAAGATTTGGGCCCTCCCTGCCTTTGCCCTGATCATGTACCTGATGTTTGCCGCAACCTTTAGTGAAAACTTTCTCTTTATTCCGGGACTTCCTTCTCCGGGCATAGCGCTTGCCACCTTGGTGGAGAACCTTTGGGCATTGTTTACTGAGGTAATCTCTTCAGCACTATTGAGTGCAGGGGCTGCCACATGGGCCTACAGCCTTGTGATATTTGGCATCATGGAAGGGCTCGGTGCCGTCCTAGGCTTCCTCCCTCTTATTCTGGTGCTTTATATCCTGATGAGCTTTTTGGAGGACAGCGGATACATGGCGCGTGTAGCCTTTGTCATGGACCGCCTCTTTCGTAAGTTCGGCCTGTCCGGTCGCTCCTTCATACCTCTGCTCATGGGATTCGGATGTTCGGTTCCTGCCATTATGGCAACACGGACGCTGGATAGTGAGAAAGACCGCAAGATAACCACCTTACTCTGTGGCTTTATGCCTTGTGGTGCAAAACTGCCTATTTTCATCATGTTTGTCTCGACCTTTTTCAGTGATGGGAACAAGACGCTGGTACTATTTTTCACCTATATGTTGAGCCTTGTAGTCTCTATTGTAGTCTCCCTGATCATCAACAGGGTCGCCTACAAGGGTGAGACATCGAACTTTCTTATGGAACTCCCCCAGTATAGGCTACCTACCCTAACGAGTGTGGGAATCCATGGGTATGAGAAGGTGAAAGGATTTATCCAAAAGGCAGGTACCATCATCCTTGCGGCAACCATCCTTATCTGGACCCTATCAAACTTCAACATCGCCTCCTTCAATGGGCAGAACCAACAAGAGTACGGAACCCCCTTGGCTCCTATCGAATCATCATTTTTAGCCTCTACCGGTAAAGTCATAGCCCCCATCTTCAAGCCTGCAGGCTTTGGTGAGTGGAGACCTACCGTCGGTGTCGCCACCGGCTGGATCGCAAAGGAGATGGTCGTAGTGACCCTTGCACAACTCTATGCCGATGATATCAGTGACGAGTACCTCACAGGGTATTTTGCTGATGCAACTGAGGATGAACTCAGTGAGCTAGGCTTTGAAGAGGGTCTGTATGACAGTGAAGCGGCTAGGGATATCTATACTGATGAGGTATTGATGACAGGTAGTGATGCTAAAGCCCTACCAACCCTTAAGGATGATATCAAGACTAAACAGGCTGCTTTGGCCTACATGGCTTTTAACCTGCTCTGCATGCCTTGCTTTGCTGCAGTAGGAGCTATGAAACGGGAACTGAAGACTTGGAGGGTTACCCTTGGGCAAGTTGGTATCCAGATGCTGACAGCATATATAGTGGCGGTATTCATCAACGTAGTGGGCAATTTGCTCTTTTAGGAGGCTGTATGATAAATTATCTGATAGCTTTAGCAGTTATCGTGTTTCTAGGTTCGTTCACCATAAAAAAAGTTCGGATGGCAAGATTGCGAGCCCTGCATAAGGAGGAGTTCTCCTGTTCGGGAAGCTGTTCTGGCTGTAGTGGTCCCTGCCAGTAGACTATCAAGTGATCAGTTCTGAAGAGAGAGGTTTGTTTTCGTCCTCTCTCTTCTTTTTCCTCTTTGAAACTGAGAAGATCATAATAGCGGTATTGTAAAAATTCTGTGATAAAGTTCGAACTATACGTATGTTTTTGCATCTCTGAAGAATTTTTACATGCCTTACAAAGATTGTTGCTAATAGAGAGGAATCTCATGGTATACTCCTTACAATTATGTGAATGAGTGTTATGCTGTGAAACGTCATCTCATATTTATTTTGGTCATTTTTTTCGTGCTTATTCCTCTGAGTGCCAAACCTTTGGGAATATCGTTACTGGGTACAGTAATGGATGCTGCGGACACCAAGAGTGGCCTCGTAGTCGATTTGGATGGAGAGCAAGTGTTTCTGGGCAAATCAACCCTTGGTTCTCTAAAAAAAACATTCAAGGCCCATGATTTTTTGCAGCTTCCGTTTGAACAGCGTAGCGAACTCTATGAGGGGGCGCACGTTCCTACTGCTTGGCCGGTAGCTAAGAATTTTCTAGTAGGAGGAGGCAGCGGTTCAAAGCTGCAAGGGGATGTTGGTGGTCGACTGTTCGGGCAAATTGCCGACTGGACTGCTGCTACTACCATCGGTGTGGGGTTGGGGGTGTACCTTGTTGATCTTTTCTTTGTCCAGATATTTACCGGTGGAGGAAATTCCTCTTCCATTAATGATGACTCTTTCAAGGACTTTGCACTGGATACAATGAAAGTTGGAGCCATTTTCCTGCTTGCTGAGCGAGTTGTCCAAGCAATCTTGCCCATACCTTTTGCCCTACGGTATAACAAGACTCTTCGCAATGGATTGGGGATCAATAAAAATGGCAGTGACATGATTCCTATGAGGATCGCACTTGTACCTGTAGCGGTTATGAATATAAATCATGACTTGGCAATGCAGGTAGTGGGAAGGGTCTCGATAGCATTGTGAGATAGCATCATGTTCAGTTTGATCATTTGAGGAGATCTGCTTTTGATGGACTTTGCTGAAAAGTAGGAAACTCTATGAAACAGGATATGATGATTTTCTGGCCAATAGGCCAGAGAGGGTGTTCCCTAAGATGATATGTGCAAGGTATGGTAGACCATTACGATCCATTATCTTGCACGAAAGCCTGTTCCTCATGCAATATCTTCAGGAAGAATATGTATCAGATCTTCCTGTTCGGAACGGATACAACTTCTTTTTAGTGTTGAAAAGAGTTGCCTGACATTCCCCGGCCATGAATATAGGCTCAGAAGCATCCTATCCTGTTCGGACATCCGTTTTTCAGGAAAGTGCTGTTTCATAAAGTGGTGGCAGAGTTGGGGAATATCCTCAAGGTGCTCCCTGAGCGGAGGAAGGCAGATGGTGGCATCGGTTATCCTGTAGTAAAAATCCTTTCGAATCCGGTTCTGGCTGATCAAGTGTTTCAGGTTCATGTTGGAGGCTGTTACCAGCCTGAACTCTGATACCTTCACTTTGGTGTCCCCGAGCTGCCTGTATCGCCCGCTCTCCAAAAGCCTGAGCATGTTCGCCTGGGAGCTCAGGCTGAG
>DUPO01000196.1 GCA_012838275.1 Spirochaetales bacterium | reverse complement strand
TGAAAAACCTCGCGCGATACAAGAGACGTACCTTCATCACAGCAATAGCGATCGCCCTTGGCCTTTCGATGTACCTCATCGTGGATTCCTTACTTCTGGGAATGGACGAGGAGTCCGTACGCAACCTACTCTGGTATGAGACCTCGTCTGTAAGGATACATGCCAAGGAGTACTGGCCCGATCGTCAGCTCTATCCTCTGGAACAGGGGATAAAGCAGCCTGAAAAGATTGTAAAATTTCTCAGAAATGATGGCTGGACTGCAACTGAAAGAACCATGTTTACCGCTGACATGATCCTCTACAGCGATGACTTTGGTGAAGATGGGAATATGAGCGTCCTGGTGACAGCAATCGATCCAGAGACAGACAATGACGTATTCCATTTTGAGGATACCCTCATCGATGGACGGTTTCTCAAATCAGACGATGAAGAGGGGGTCCTCATGGGATCCTGGTTTGCAGAAGATATAGGGGAAAAGGTAGGCTATTGGATAACCTTGGTCACCCGTGGCAAAGGTGGGTTCTTTGGTGCTATGGACCTACAGATAGTAGGAATCGTCAACTGCCCCAACCCCAATGTAAACAGGACGCTCCTGATGATGAACAAAAAGGGTGCAGACGCTCTGTTGGGTATGAAAGGATCGGTGACGGAAATAGATATTCGCCTGCCATTGCGTAGCGATGTTGATGAAGCAGTAGAGAGAATACAACAGCTATTACCTGAATCAGGTCAGGAGCTTGAGGCACGAAGCTGGAAAGTTCTTGCCAAGGACTATCTTGCTGCTATACAGGCAGAACGAGGAGGGACCGCAATCATCCTCTTTTTGGTCTTCCTCATAGTAGCTGTGGGAATCTCCAATACGATGCTCATGTCCATGTATGAACGGACCCGGGAGCTTGGGATGATGAGGGCCCTGGGAATGAAAGACAGCCATATCATGCTCTCGTTCCTATTTGAAGCAGGTGGCATCGGATTTGTTGGATCATGTATCGGCCTTGCCTTGGGGGCTTTGGTCAATCTTTATATGGTCAATGTCGGCATAGACATGGGCTTTATCATGCGTGATATGGATATTGGCTATAGGGTCCAGAGCATTGTACGGGGTACCTGGAATCTCAGGTCCTTTCTCATTACCTTTGCCTCAGGAATTGGTCTTTCGATGATAGTTGCGTGGCTACCTATAAGAAGATCCTTGAAGATGGATATTCCTTCTTGCCTGCGTCACCAATAGGGGCCTATCATTAGGGCAACTGTTTTTCACCCTGAGAACACCAAAAAAAGAAAATAACAATTACCGGATACGACCAAGACAAAACCCAAGGGAGAAAACCATGGATTTCATCACCCTTACTGCAGAGAATCTAGAGCAGGAACATATCTGCTGTGCAATAGCCGACAAGAAGCACCAGGCGGGGGTTGAGGCAAAGAAGGCCTGGATCAAGGATCGGCTCTCCGATGGACATACCTTCACCAAGCTTGATGCCAGGGGCAAGGTATTCATCGAGTACACCCCGCTGGAAAAGGCTTGGGTGCCTGTTGTAGGAGATGCCTACCTCTACATCCACTGCCTCTGGGTCTCTGGCAGCTTCAAGGGCAAGGGCTATGCCACTGAGTTATTGGGTTCCTGTATTGCTGATGCAAAACGACAGGGAAGGTCAGGGGTATGTGTGATCAGTGCAAAGAAGAAGAAACCCTTCTTGAGCGACAAGGCCTTCATGCTTAAGCATGGTTTTGAAACTGTCGATAGTATCGGTGAGTATGAGCTGTTGGCCCTCTCCTTCGATGGCACCAAGCCCCAGTTTGCAGAGAGTGCAAGAAAACAGACCATTGATAGTGAGGATCTGACCATCTATTGCGGCTTGCAATGTCCCTACATACCCAATTGTATCAAGGAGGTCCAAGCTTACTGCAAAAAAGAGGGAATCCCTCTCAACCTAATACAAGTTGATACCCTAAAGAAGGCACAGTCGATGCCCTGTGTTTTCAACAACTGGGCGGTATTCTACAAGGGAAAGTTTGAAACGGTGCATCTGCTCAATGAGGGGTATCTCAAGAAGACGCTGGGCAGGTAGCCTTTTTGTCTCTCCTACATCAGGTTCCTTTTCATCTCTTACAACGTCTTACCGACAGCACCAAAAGGTGCTGGACAGTCCAGGGAGTAGTATTTCATTCAGACCAACTGTGTTTGTACCTGTATCCATAGGAAACTGTTTCATTTGTCTCATGGTCAGGATGAAGGGCAGTAACCGAGCTGGGATATTCACAGTAGTGGATCCAGAACACTTAGACCCTTACTTGTTATTTTAAAATTTATTCGGTTAATTTTAAAAATAACAGATATATTTCTAATTAAAGATTGCCTCGACACACTTCTTATGCAATAATAACCTCTGTAGGAGGTGTCTTGATGAATAAATCCAAACCCCTAACATTCCCATTTCCAGACAGAAAATTCATCAGAACCAGCAAGATGCTTGAACTTGGATTCAGTTATTATATGATACATCGTTTCATTAAAGATGGAATCATTGAACGAATCAATGGAAATACCTTTGAAAATCTACAATACACAATGGAGGAAAATGAGTTTCTGTATGTGGATGGATATATCGAACAAGGCGTCGTTTGTTTGATGAGTGCAGCGGTGTACCATGGAATAAGTACAGTTAGGCCGTATCAAATCGATGTAGCAATTCCAATTAAATCAAAAGTATCAATCCTTCCGGATTGGCCATCCATTGGTATATTCTATTTTTCTGACACCCGTTATCAGCTTGGCATTGAAAGAATATCATTTGACGGGGGATCATGTGCCATCTATGACAAAGAAAAGACTGTATGTGATCTGTTGGCTTATAGAAATAAATATGGGCAAGAAGATTGCCTAGATGTGCTGAAAAATTATCTTAGAGAAGAAGACCGAGATATTAACAAACTTATTCGCTATGCGCAGCAACTGAGAAGCTATACTATCTTGTCAAAATACTTGGAGGTACTTCTGTGAATATCGTTGAGTCCATCAAAGCCAAACTAAAAAACAGAGCAATAAAAAACAATCGCTCATATCATGAAGTCATCACTATATATGGTCTTGAAAGAATGCTGTACCGTTTATCAATATCACCCTACAAGGAACACTTCGTACTAAAAGGAGGTATTCTTTTGTATGCCCTGTTCAAAGATAACTACATGCGTGGTACAGCCGATGTCGATTTTTTAGGTCATAATATTTCAAACACCACTAATGATATTGCAACTGTTTTCAAAGAAATATTCTCCATAGAATGTCCGCAAGACGGTATCAGCTTTGATTTGGATTCACTGCGGGCTATTCAAATTGCAGAGTTTAAAAAATATGCAGGCACCCAGATTTCTATTGATGGATATCTAGGTAGAACAAAATTGAGAGTCTCTATAGATATAGCTTTTGGTGATGTAATTTTTCCATCTAGTATTCTGATGGAATATCCAACTCTACTTGATCAAGAAAGACCACTGATCCGTGCATATACAATAGAATCAGTTATCTCAGAAAAGTTTGAAGCGATTATATCCCTTGGTAAAGCCAATAGTCGAATGAAAGACTTCTATGACATATATGTGCTTTCAAGATCAATGGATTTTCTAGGAGAAACACTAAAAACAGCTATTAAAGAAACGCTTGATAATCGAAAAACCAAAATGGATGTTATTGTTGCGTTTGAATTCGGTTTTTGCGATGAGCCCTACCGAAAAGGACAATGGACTTCCTTTACCAGGGCAAAAAATATTGATTCCTTACTGAGTTTTCCTGAAGTAATTACTCAAATTGAAGCATTTCTATATCCTATTATAGAAGCATTAAGGAAGAAAACAAATTTTCAAAAAAAATGGAATAGCTCCCTCTTTCTTTGGGAAAATATTGAATAAAGATATTCAGGGAGCATACTGTTCGCCCTTATGTAATGTATTCTTTTGTTATTCACAAATCCTCTAATTTAGTGGAAAGTCTCTATGCCACCATCTGTTTGACTATATGGTAATTTCCAGTAAGACATTTTGCTATTAACAGCTACACTACTATATGAAAATACCACCAGCAAAGGACTCTGTTGGTGGTATTCTTGGTATGGGATTCCCCTGAAGGGTGGATCTGCATGCGCCAGGTTCTATAACCCAGCGGTTTGGTACCAGGTATGTTAGCTGAGGATCTCCCCTTCAGCGGAGAGGGTCACCACAGCTATGGGCATAATCTTCCCTGATGCTGCGATAGCACGCTTCACAGCTAGATCAAGGCCTCCACAGCAGGGGACTTCCATCCTGACTACGGTGACGCTTCGCACGGTATTGTTTGTAAAAATAACAGAAAGTTTCTCAGCATAATCAACTGCATCAAGCTTGGGACATCCGATGAGGGTGACCTTGTCCTTGATGAATGTGTTGTGGAAGTCTGCATAGGCATAAGCTGAGCAGTCAGCTGCGATGAGCAGGTCACAGTTATTCAGGAATGCAGCATTAGGGGCAACCAAATTGAGCTGTACAGGCCACTGCCTTAGTTGACTGACAGGCTTTATTGTAGTTGCTGTTGTTGCCTTTTGTTGTTCTTCACCTTGTTTCATTACCTTCATCTGAGTTCCCGGGCAGCTGAAGACAGGCATGGGATTCTCTTCTCCCATCAGGTGGGCAACTGCCTCATGATTGAAAGCAGGCGCTTCTCTCTCTTCGAACGTGATGGCTCCAGTAGGGCATACAGGCAGACAGTTGCCTAGCCCGTCACAATAGTCCTCTCGCAACATGACAGCCTTACCGTCTACCAGGCCGATGGCCCCCTCTTGGCAAGCACTTACACACAATCC
>DUPO01000195.1 GCA_012838275.1 Spirochaetales bacterium | reverse complement strand
TTTGCCATGGGAGAGAACTTTGATCTGAAGATAGGCCTTGGGAGCATCCTCCTGACAGACTTCGGTCCTTTATCTGGAGGGTTGGTGGGCCCTGTGATCAAGGGAGAGTATTGGGTCCCTTACAAGAACTACGGCTTCTTTCTCAACATCAATGTGCCGGTCATGCTCTTTGGTGTCTTGATCGATGATGCAGGAGGCGACACTACAGCTGTGGTCGATTTCAATCCTATCTACCCTCTGCTAGGTCTTCTGACGACCTCGGTAGGGGTGCTCTACAGCTTCTAGCGTACAAGGGCCCTCCCATGCCGGGCAAATCCAAAATAAGCCGTCGCAGGGTGCGACGGCTTATCCTTATGGGTATTGCGGCTATTGCTAGCGGTTGATCCAATACTTCTTGGGTACGGGGTTTGCTCCCTCCCAGATGATCTGACGGAAGTGCACAGGGTCCGTATTCCCTTCACTGTTGACAAACAGGACCTGACTCTCCTCATTGAGATTCAAAGCTTTTTTCAGCTCCTCAAGTTCAGGATACTGCATGATGGAGGAGAAAGCCCCGAGGGTTACCGCACCGCTCTCTCCGCTGAGGACAAACGGATCGCCGCTCAGGGGGGTCGCATAGACGCGCATGCCCTTGGCCGCCACATAGTCCGGCACCTTCATGAAGCAATCTGCATTCTCCTTGAGTATCTCCCATGCGATGGGGGAAGGATCTCCACAGGAGAGACCGGCCATGATGGTATCAAGGTCTCCCTTGACCGAGTGAGGATCGCCGTCATCGGCCAGGGCGCTCATATAGAGGCAGTCGGCCTTGTCCGGCTCGACAACGATACATTTGGGGGCATCCTGTCCAAAAAGGGCGTGATAAAATCCGATGACAGAAGCTGCAAGGGCTCCCACTCCAGCCTGGATGAAGACGTGTGTGGGTTTCACAAGCCCGACACCGCTGAACTGTTCCTGGGCTTCAGTGAGCATTGTCAGATACCCCTGCATGATCCACGTGGGGATCTCGGTGTAGTTGTCCCAGCTGGTATCGCTGATAATCGTCCAGCCGTTGGCTTTGGCATCAATGGCGACCTGACGCACCGCATCGTCATAGTTTCCATCAACAACGACAACCTTGGCACCATTGCTTTTTATAGCATCAATTCTTCTGATAGTTGTCTCAGAATGTACATAAATGACACACTTGAACCCGAGTTTTTTCGCTGACCAAGCAATACCACGACCATGATTCCCATCAGTGGCGCTGGCGAAGACAAGGTCTCCGACCTTCTGCTTCACCTCATCCGAAGCAAGGTATGAGAAGGGAGTGTCCTCACCCAGTATCCCCAGCTGCTTCTGCAGATAGCGATACAGGGCAAAAGAGCCCCCAAGCACCTTGAAGCTGTTAAGTTGAAGCCGACTGGACTCATCCTTGACCCAGATTCCTCCGACGCCAAACATGGTGGCGAGGTTGGGTAGGCCCTGAAGTGCACTCATCCTGTAACCAGGGATCTGCTTATGAAAACGACGGGCTGTATTAGCATCCTTCATTGAAAAAAGCTTAGTTGCAAGGTCAATATTCTTGACCTTATGGTCCCTCATGATCCACGAGATTTCCAGCGGGGTGTCTGCCATTCTATCCTCCATATGATATAATTGATCGAATCTTTGTTTTTTATCTTATAATCTACTTTATTCATACATTTTTCAATAGGTTATTGCTCATATGGCTAATCTTTTAGAAAACAGTAAATTATTGGAATACCATTTCAAAACTTCAATTTTCGGTAATAATACAAAAAGAAAAATACGTGACTCCAAGCCCTGCAGCAAGCATATTCCTCTTTTGCTTCAGAATCAATCTGAGCATAAAGGATTCTGATTTTTGTAAAACCCGATACCCTAAGTATACATAGTAACCTGAAAAATACAACACCCTGCAACAAACTGCAACATTATGCTTAGGGAATTATAGTCTTACAGAAGTATAAAATAGCTTATTGCACAACAATACCGGTTAGCTTGCATGTTGGAGAAGCCAGATCAGATGAAGATGTCCTAGAGAACGGAATAGGAGGGGTCGGTAACAGAGTACCGGATCTTTCCCTGCTTCAGCCCATCGGAAAGGAGTATCTTCTTTTCTTGGGTCATGTAGATCGCCTCCACATCTTCGAGGGTATTTATCAGAGCCATTCCCTCCTCATATCCAAGGGCGTAGAGGGAGGTTGAGAGGGCATCGGCAAGAAGGGAGTTCCTGGTTACAATGCTGACGCTGGTAAAATCACTTTTCACCGGGTAGCCGGTCTTGGTATCCAATATATGATGATACGTTTCTCCATCGAGTTCGAGGAAACGTTCATAGGGACCTGAGGTGACCAATGTCTGGTCAATGAGGGAGACGATCATGACATACTCCCCTCGAAGGGATTCAGGGTCCTGCACGCCGATCTTCCAAGGGGAGCCATCGATCTTCTTGCCCAGGGTAAGTACGTTTCCACCCAGATTGACAATCGCATGCCCCACCCCATGTTCGCCTAGGATCCTGGCGACCTCATCCGCCGCATACCCTTTGGCTATGCCTCCAAGATCCAACACCATCCCCTCATCCTCAAGGAATACGGACAAAGCATCTTCATCAAGCACGACACGCTCATAGCCTATAAGAGGCAACAGGGAGTCTATCTCCTCTTGTTGGGGCTTACGGGGATGCTCCCCACCGATGTCCCAAGCCTGCACCAGAGGCCCTACCGTCGGATCGAAAGCTCCTCTGCTCAAGGCAGCTATTTCCAAGGCTTTTTGCACAACTTCAAACGTGTCGGCAGAAACCGCTACAGCACGCTTGCCTGCATACCGGTTCACCTCAACAATCTCACTATCGTCAGTACGCAAGCTCATCCTGTGCTCAATCTCTCTCAGACGGGCAAAGCTTGCTGAGAAGGCCTCATCACTAGGATTGTCATAGATGGTAATCTTACAGACAGTGCCCAACATGAAAAAGGATTGGGACTGGGGCTCGACTTGCTTCTTTGCGCAAGAGGAAAGCAGAACTGCAAGGATGATGGTGCCCATTACTAGGATGGTTCGGCTGGTTTTTCGGTTGGTATGCATATTCAACTGTGCATTATGAAGTTTTATAGGGGTAATTGCAAGAAAGAAACCTGTGGTTATCCCATGCCCGAACCCCTTCACCTGGGCTCCTGCCGCTCTTCATTCCAATATGGTGCAAGCGCCTTTTCCAAAGTCCGCCACCCCAGGACAGCGCACCTGATCCTTGCAGGCATGTGGGCCATAGCCGAGAAGACCGAAGCTTCCAGCAGGCGGGGATCTGCCTCATCACCTTCGATCATCTGGAAAAAAAGGTCAAAAAGCTCCTTTGCTTCCAGGACGCTCTTGCCGCGGACAAGGTCGGCGAGGATAGAGGCCGAGGCTTGGGATATGGCACACCCCGACCCGACGAAGGAGATGTCCCTGATCCGATGGTCGGAGGTGATTTCCAACTCCAAGGTGATATCATCGCCACAGGAAGGATTCACCCCGTGTTCGCTGACACTTGCATTGGCAAGATGCCTCCGGTTCTTCTGGGCCTTGTTGTGCGACAGCACCACCTCCCTATATAACTGCTCAATCTGCATAGCCGAAAATCCTCCTCACACGGACCAGGGCATCGACGAGAGTGTCTATCTCCTCTTTGCTGTTATATACCGACAAGCTGACCCTGCAGGTAGCCTGGACGCCGAGATGGCGCATAAGTGGCTGGGCACAGTGGTGCCCTGCCCTAACGGCAACCCCTTCGGTGTCCAGCAAGGTAGCGACATCGTGAGGATGAATTCCCTCAACACCAAAGGTGATCAGGGGGAACCGACGCCCTGTCGCTTCAGCCTCCCCATAGACTACAACCCAGGGGAGGACAGAGAGCTTTTCCAGACAGTATGAGGTAAGCTCCCCCTCCCACTTCTCTATGGCAGGATATCCCAGGGCCCTGATGTAAGCGATTGCGCTAGTGAGTCCGACAACCCCCGCAACGTCCTGTGTCCCTGCTTCGAATCGCTGGGGAATCTCAGCAAAGGTAGTCTCCTGCTCAGAGACGTATTCGATCATGTCACCGCCTGTGAGAAGAGGAGCAAGTTTTTCCAACATTTCCTTCTTGCCATAGAGCATTCCTATCCCTGTGGGCCCGAACATCTTATGGGAGGAGAACACTGCGAAATCACAATCAAGGGCTTTCACGTCGACAGGCATGTGTGAAATGCTCTGGGCGCAGTCAACAATGGCAACAGCCCCTACGGCATGGGCCTTTGTAATGATCTTTTCTGCAGGAAGAGCCAAGCCGAATACGTTCCCCACCTGGGCGAAGGAGACAATCTTGGTCCTGGCTGTGATCTTCTCCATCTCCTTATCCTCGATACCGCCCTTTTCGTTGGTATACAGATAGACGAGTCTGGCTCCTGTCCTCTTGCAGACCTGCTGCCAAGGGACAAGATTGCTATGGTGTTCGCTGATGGGAATGACGACCTCGTCATCCGGGGCAAGCACACTGGCGCCATAGGATATGGCCAACAGGTTGAGTGCTTCCGTGGCATTGCGCAAAAACACTATCTGTCTGGGGTCGCCGGCATTGATGAAGGAGGCAAAGGCCTCCCTCCCTCTCTCGTAGAGGCGGGTCGCTTCCGCACTGAGGGAGTAAAGCCCGCGATGGGGATTGGCATTGGCATGCTCGTAGTACTTTCGCATGGCATCGATGACAGACTGGGGCTTCTGGCTTGTCGCAGCGCTATCAAAATAGATGAGGCCGGTATCGTCAAAGATGGGGAAATCTCCCCTATACGGATTATTGTACATGGCTGTCCAGCCTCCTGAATAGTTGTCCCTGGATTTCCGAAAGGACTTCCTTGTCAGAAACCATTGCCAGGATAGGATAGAGCTGGGCTTCAACCAACAATCTCTTCGCCCTCTTCTCATCTATCCCTCTGCTTGTAAGATAGAAAAGTGCATTGTGATCGAGCCTGCCTGAGCTTACCGCATGCACCCCTTCGACATCCTCCTCAGCGCAGAGGATAAGGGGGACTGAGCGGTTCTTCACGCTCGGAGAGAGCAGAAGGCTGTACTCGTCCTCACTTCCCCTGCTGCCTTTACAGCCTCTGTGAAAATCAATGGTGCCTCTGAACAGCTTTGCAGCGTTGTCCAGCAGCGCACCCCGGACCAGCAGGGTGGAGGCGGATTCCTCCCCCCTGTGCTCAACATGAAAGTTGAAATCAGCCGATCCTTGCTTGTCCACCACATTCATGCACCCGATGGCGCATTCGCTCTTATTGCCGATCATATCCACATGGGTGTTCAGGTATGAGTCGGCATCACCAATGACTATCTCCACCAGGGTGAACTTGGCCCTGTCAGCCAGGGTGACGGAGAGATCATCAAGATCGGTAGCCCCTTCACTGAGGTAGCGAACCTGAACCAGAGTGAGATCGGCCCCTTCGCCCACATGCACAGTGCTCGAGCCGGCGTGGAAGGTCGGCCCTCCTTCAGAATCTGTACGCAAGCCCTTGATAAGGGTTACGCTGCCCTCCCGCCCCACATCTACGACGAGCCTTTCTATGAGGGTGGGATTCCCTTTATTCAGGAGGTAGTCCAACATAAGGGGGGCCTGCATTCTCTCACCCTCCCTGACCGTTAGGCGGTAGCCTATGTTTGAGTTGTCCCTGACAAAGGAAGCCAAGGACTCTCTTGGGAAGTCTGCCGCCCTCCCCTTCTCTTCCCCTCCACCCCCCTCCTGGGCAAAGGCGCTGATGCGTTGCAACAACCCTTGCTTTTCAAGGGCCAGGATGTTCCTGGAAGGCAAGAATGGCGCCTGTTCAAAAGAGATGTCCAGATCACATCCATTCATCTTCAAATGTCTCCAGGTAGGGACAGGGAGGGTGTTTAACCTAAGGGAGGCTCTCTGTACTCTGTTCATCCTATGCTGCCCTCCATCTCCATTTTGATCAGGGTGTTCATCTCCACCGCATACTCCATGGGAAGCTCCTTCGCTATCGGTTCGGCGAAACCCCGTACGATAAGTTCCTTAGCCTCGCCTTCGCTCAGGCCGCGGCTCATCAGATAGAATATTGCCTTGTCGCTTATCCTTCCTATCCTCGCCTCATGCCCGATGTCCGCATCCTCACTTCGGATGTCCATTGCAGGGATGGTGTCGCTACGTGATTCGCTGTCCAACATAAGGGACTCACAGGAGACAGTGGATTTCGAGTGGAGTGCGGCTTTGGTAATGATGACTTCACTCCTGGTGATGG
>DUPO01000194.1 GCA_012838275.1 Spirochaetales bacterium | reverse complement strand
TGGGTCCCTTGCATGCCGAAGATGAAAATTAGCTTCGCATGTACGCCAAGAGGCCTGGATGAACCCTTGTATGAGGGGTGTGTCCAGGCCTTTTCCATGTGAACCCTGTCTGTTATTGGCAGCAGGAGGATTTGCTCTTGGCGATAAGGTTTGGTTTATTCTTCTTAACCTCATTCATCCTTTTCATGCTATTACTAGCAATTCAGATTTCTTCCTACACTTCTCCCATTTGCTCCCATATCTCTTTGGTCTCCCATATCTCTTTTACATATTCTGTGGAAACACCCTGTGATAACGGGTATACTGGGGGATAGGAGGCACCTGTGGCATTAATTCCATTTTACAAACCCACCATCCGCCGAAAGGATATGGATGCTGTCTTGCAGACAATGGTAGATGAGAGAATAGGGCCTGGAGAACGCTCACAGGAGTTTCTCAAGCAGTTCTGTACCCTTGTTGGGGCCAAAGAAGGGATAGCTCTGAGAAGCTATGTTGATGCCCTTGGTACCGCCTTGAAATTATGTAATGTGGGTGCAGGGAGTACAGTAGGGGTAAGTATACTCTCTCCAGTTGTGTACGAGGCTGTATTAGAGAGTTTGGGGGCGAATATCCTTCTCGGTGATATCGATCCTGAGCATGGATGTCTCTCCACCAGTGAGGCTGCACGACTCGTATCCGAGGGTGCTTCGGTCCTGTTGGTTCATGAGCCTATGTGTCAGATTCCCTTTGGCTGTGACTACCGGCAGTTCGGCGTGAAGGTCATCGAGGATATCAGCCAGAGTCTGGAAAGTGCCTATGAAGATACCAAAGCCGGTTCTTTCGGGGATATAGTGGTCTGTGCCTTTGAGCAGGACTGTATCATTTCCACAGGAGGTGGTGCCGCCTTGGTGTTCAATGACCATGAATTCGCCTCGCCTTTGCAGGAAATCTACGAACAGGTACGCCCCTATGTGGAGCTGCCGGATATGAATGCCGCCTTGGGGTCGATTCAGCTGGCAAGCCTTCCGATGCAGATGGAAAAGCGAAAGGAATTTTATGAGCTGTTTCGTAAATCTCTTCTTAAGACTCACCACAAGCTTTTTGGAATTGGGAACATTGACTTCGAGCCGAACGGCTATGGGTTTTGTGTGGTTCTGGACTCCAAGGCCGAGGATGCAATAAAATTTGCCAACAAGTATCAGGTAAGTGCACAGAAGACCTTTGAAGGGAGCCTTGGAATCCACCATAGCCAACGCTTTGACCTGTTTCCCCACGCTGTACCCGCACTTTTGAGGGCACTTTCGTTCCCTACATATCCGTTTCTCAAGCAGGGTGATGTAGAGATGCTGATGAAAGTCATCTCACACCTGCCTTAAGGAGTAGTCATGAAAAAACGAACGCTGCACAAGGTGCTCATCATAGCCAACTGGCAAAAGCCGGCATCACATGAACTCTCAGAGAAGATAGTTGGCTATCTTGGCGACAGGGATATCACAGCGACTATATTCCGTACCTGCGAAGAAAATGAGGCCCTCGTTGTGGAAGAGGGTACCGACCTGGTTATCTGCCTGGGAGGTGACGGTACGGTGCTTTACTGTGCCCGATACCTGCAGGATTTGGGTATCCCGATCCTAGCCATCAACCTGGGGACCTTCGGCTACATCACAGAGATATCCGTCGATGAGTGGGAAGAGGCTATCGAGCACTATCTTAAAGGGCGCAACTCCATCAGTCGCAGACTTATGGTACGGGTTGCGGTCTTGCGAAAAGGGGAGCGGGTGTTTTCCGGTCACGGGCTCAATGAGATGGTCGTGACCTCAAGCGGTATCAGCAAGGTCATCAACCTCTCCCTTTCTATCGAGCAAACCCATGCGGGATTCTTTCGTGCAGATGGCCTGATCATAGCTACCCCTACCGGTTCCACCGGTTACAGCCTTGCAGCAGGTGGGCCCATCCTCGATGTGAACCTGTCGGCAATGGTCGTCACCCCCGTCTGTCCCTTTACCCTTTCGCACCGTCCCCTTGTCATCAGCGGGGAGTCCAAGGTCTCCATCCTCATCCACAAGGGACAACGTACCGGTCTCATGCTCTCCATAGATGGGCAGCAAACCTTCCCATTGGAAGAGGAAGATGTCATTATAGTAGAGAAATCGAGGAGCAAAGCGCTCCTTGTCACAAGCGAAAGGCGTAACTATATAGAAGTAATACGTGATAAACTCAACTGGTCCGGAGGAGGTCTCCATGCTTGAGCGCCTTGAAATACATCATTATGCCCTCATCGATGATGTTACAATCAATTTTGGTGAGGGTTTCAGCGTCATAACAGGGGAGACCGGAGCGGGGAAATCCATCATACTTGGGGCCCTCGGCCTGTTGCTTGGAGAACGCTCTGATGCTCAGGCTATCAGAAGCGGCTGTGAATCTGCGACTGTCAGCGCCACGTTCTTCCTTGGCGATAGCGTCCCTCCTATCATCGAGGGCTATCTTTCTGAGAATGCACTCACCCTCGATGACGGTAGCCTCCTGCTCTCACGTAGTGTCAGAAGCAATGGGCGCTCAAGTGCCTCCATCCAAGGCAGGGCAGCCACACGAAGCGACCTGGCGATGTTGGGCGAGGAGCTTCTGGACATCAGCGCACAAAGGGATCATCAGAGCCTACTATCCCCTGCTAACCAGTTGTTGGTCCTTGATGCATTTGGAAACTGCCATCAGGAGAAGCGCAGCTACCAGGAGCTGTACAGAGAGCTTCAGGACCTCGAGCAGGAACGCCAGCAGTTGAAGAAGCGGTTGCAGGAGAGCGAACGTGAAGCGGAATTTCTGAAGTTTGCCGTTGATGAGATCACCAAGGCCGATGTCCAATTGGGTGAGGATGATGCGCTGGCCGAGCAGATACGGACCATCTCCTCTTTTGAACAGATTTACGACAGCCTGAGCCTGGCTACGGACCTATTGCACGGTTCGGAAGGAGGATCGAGCCTCCTGGGCAGCCTTCATCAGGCAGGCAAGCAGATAGGAATCGCTTCCAAGAGCGATCCTAACCTTACCGATTTTCACCAGAGGCTTGAGAGTTCATCCATTGAACTCGAGGATATTTATGAGAGTTTGCGCGACTATCTCTCCGTAATGTCCTTCTCCCAGATTGAACTCGACCAGCTACAGGGCAGGTTGGCCCTCTTGCAAAGGCTTAAGAAGAAGTACGGCTACTCACTGGAGGCTATGCTTGCTTTCAAGGCTGAGAGTGAGGAGAAGCTTCTGCAAAGTGAGCAAGGTGAGGATCTTCTCCTTGATTTGGAAAAGAGGCTCCTGAAAACCAAGGCTGAGATGCAGAAGGCTGCATCTGTTCTCACCGATGTCCGCAAGCGAGCAGCCCTTACCTTGCAACAGGAGATAGAGGAGACTTTGAGGACTCTCGGCATGAAGGAAGCCTTGTTTACCATAGACGTATCAGAGGCTACTCCTTCAATAAACGGGACCGATGCCATAGCATTCATGATCTGTGCAAACCCCGGCCTTGAGAGCCGCCCTATCAAGGATGTTGCCAGCGGAGGCGAGCTATCGAGGATCATGCTTGCATTGAAGACCACCCTCAGCCATCATGACAGGGTAGGGACCCTTATCTTCGATGAGGTGGATGCAGGCATAGGGGGGAGCGTGGCCCTCTCGGTTGCCAAACAACTGAAAAGACTGAGCAAGAGTCATCAGGTGCTCGTTATTACCCACCTGGCATCCATAGCCAGTCAGGCCGATGCTCATCTTGTCGTTTCCAAAGAGGTTACCGAAGGGATGAGCTTCAGCCATATCCAACAAGTGGAGGGCCCTAGACGGGAACAGGAGATAGCCCGTATGCTCAGTGGTGATGATTCGAGTGAAGTGAGCCTGGTCCATGCAAAACAGATGTTGGACGTCACAAAGTAGGAGGTGTGCGATGGTTGAGTGTAAGAAAAAAGAGAACGGATTTTATGTGGGGGAAGACCCTCAAAACCCGCTGGCTGAGATAACCTACCATCTCCGGGATGAGCGGACCATGGTCATAGACCATACCTATGTTTCGGATACCCTGCGCGGGCAAGGGGTTGGAGGCGTGCTGGTGCGGAAAGTGGCGGAGATCGCCAGAAAGGAGAACAGGAAGATCATTCCCTTGTGCTCCTATGCCAAACGTGTCATGGTACAGAACCCCGATTATCAGGACGTGTTAGCTGATGATGATCTGGAGTAGG
>DUPO01000193.1 GCA_012838275.1 Spirochaetales bacterium | reverse complement strand
TATACAACCGTTTCCTGGGGTATCGGGCCAATCCCAAAATATTGCGTTCCACCAAGCTTCTTATCGCCTCAAGCAGTTCCCTTTCTGTCCAACAGGATAGGATGCCGGCACGGCTGTCATGACTGTCTCTGAGGGAAAGGAGCCTCGCAAGGGTTCCTGGGGTGTAGGCTAGGGGACGGCTTTTCACCGTGTCTAGTATCTGTTTCATACCGTCAGGCTGGTCGTACAGCGACCGGTTGCACACATCGCAGCCACTACAGCCGGATAAATTTTCCCCCATAAGGTTCAACAGGCTCTCTCTGAAACAGTTTCTCTTGCTGGTGAAGATGGCATACAGTGGTGTTGTGATGGTTGAACCTTCTCTCTTTCTGTTCTCTTCAACCCCGAGAAGCACATGAGAGTGGGCAATGTTGCCATCTCTTCCCGCCCGTCCGCTCTCCTGTAAAAATGAGGTGACATCCGTAGGAAGGGTCCTGTGGATCACAGTACGGATGTCTGGTTTGTCGACACCCATCCCGAAGGCATTGGTAGAGAATAGGACCCCATCCCTGGAGGAATCAAACCAAGACTCAAGTAAAGACCTTGATTTTATTCCTAATCCGGCATGATAGTATCGGGCAGGAATAGTGCGGATAGTATTTGAGAAATCCTTTGCAGCTAACTCACACTCCCTTCTGGTAGCGCAGAAGACTATCGCAGGTCGCGAGGCTGGATTATGAAGCAATACGGCTAGTGCATGTGATTTTGAAAGGGTTTCGTGCACATGATAGATAATGTTCTCCCGGTCGGAGTTTCCTCTGATTCTATGGGGCATTTTTCCAAGGAACAGCATAGACTGTAACTTTGCGGTCATGCTTTCGTCGGCTGTAGCGGTGAAGGCCAGTATCTGGTCGGTAGCGAGGTGGGCAATGATTGTACCCAGACTCATGTACGATGGACGGAAACTCATTCCCCATTGCACCACGGTATGGGCTTCATCAACAACAAGCAGGCTTATCCGGTAACGGGAAAGATGTCCTATCACTTGAGGATTCAGCAGACATTCGGCATTGGTGATGACTACAGTAGCTTCCTTCTTGGAGAGCTTTTCCCAAACCCTCTCCCTTTGCTCTCTTGTCTGCCCTCCCCGTATGCAGAGGCAGGGTATGTTTCTTCCTTCAAAACGCTTCACTTGGTCGTTCATCAGGGAGAGTAGGGGATATACTATTACCGTAAGGCCGGGTACCAGCAGGGAAGGGAGCATGAAGCAGACGCTCTTGCCTGAACCGGTAGGTAGTATCACCAGCATTCCTTCATGGTCACATGTTTGTCCATCCTGTTCCAATATCCTTTGGATGACCAGTTTCTGATAAGGTCGCAGACTTGAGAGACCAAACCGTTCCTTGGCTGTTTTGGTGATTACCTCTTGAAGTTCCATACTTAGGGAAGAACCTGACTGGTTGGGAACGCTTCAAAATAAGGTACAACCAGGCTTTGGACAGACTTCGAGGTCGAATCCTGTACTCAAAGGTGCTCATAGGAGGCAAAGAGCTTCTGATTGTCACTTGAGAGCATGCTCCTATTGCTTTACACTACCCTCATGGACCAACGCAAATACCTTGTCTTCAATCCTGCAGTGCAGAAATTTGTAGAGAGCTACTCCTATTGTTTTAATGTGAAGGTAACCTTTTTCTCCTTGGAAATCGAGGAGCTGTTGGTGGGGCTGCACTCTCTGGATGATGACTACTGCACCTTGATCCAGGATAAGCTTCATCTTCGTTACCGTTGCATGCAGCAGGACCGCATGATATGCCAGCAGAGCAAGGATGACGGACAACACCTGGTATATACCTGCCATGGTGGTCTTACAGAGGCTGTGATACCTATAGAGATTGCAGGGAGCTTGGTCTGCTACGCACTCATCGGCCAATTTCGAACCTCAGAAACCCTTGAACCCTCGATAGTGAGGTCATGGTTGCAAAGTGGGTTTGAGCTGGCTATCCTGGAAGAGGCTTTTTTCAAAAGGCCGCTGTACGATACTCCAATGCTGGAGAAGATGTTTGAATTGTTCAAAGTCTCTATCGGCCTGCTTATCGAAACGGAGTCTCTGCGGGTACGCCAGCCCGACCTTATCGAAAAGGTTCTGATGTACCTTGATACCAATATTGGTGAGTCCATCACCCTTGCAGATGTTTCCAAGGCCGTCCACCGCAGCCCTTCGTCAATTACCCATACCCTCCAAGCGAAAATGGGCTGTTCCTTCCAACAACTCTTGATCAACAAGCGGCTTGCCACCTTCGAGCATGCGATCTTGCGCGATCCCGGCTTGCAAATACAGGAGGCTGCCAGGAGGGCCGGATACCAGGACCCTCTCTATTTTTCGCGGCTGTACAAGAAGAACAGGGGACAGACCCCAAGTGAGTTCCAGGCTTTTGCTGAGGTCTCGGCAAAGGAACAGCATGTAAGGTATCTTTCAAGTCCGATCTCCTAGCGCCTTAAGGTAGGTTCAGTTCAGCTCCTGCTTGATCGTTTTGCAGGATAATCCATAAGAGTTGCCTCTCTATCTCTTTGAATTGGGTTGGGGTGTCTCTATACTATATGCATACATGACTCCTAAAAGAGAGGTCCCTATGCAATCATATGAAAACGAACTGCGTACAATAATTTCCCATTTTGCCATTGAAGGATCGTTGGTCTTTTTGAAAGCGAACAAGGAAGGGCATATCAACAGTACGTTCATCTCAACATTTGAAGAGAACGGTCTCTTTAGGAAGTACACACACCAGAGGATCAACAACTACGTCTTCAAGAAGCCGATAGAAGTCATGAAGAACATAAGTGCCGTCACCAATCATATCCGCTCGAAACTCATTGGGAATTTTGACGATATTGACCAGCGTTGCCTGCGAGTAGTACGGACTCGTGAGGGCAAACCGGTCCATATCGACTCTGAGGGGGGATACTGGAGGACATACCACTACATAGATAATGTGCGGACCTTCAATACCATACAGGACGAGCCCCAGGCCTATTTGCTGGGAGAGGCGATTGGAAACTTCCAACTGCAACTCTCAGATTTTGACGGGGAATCATTGTATGAGACCATTCCACACTTCCATGATATGGGTTTGCGTTATGAGCAGCTTGAAGCGGCCTTGGATGTCAATCACAACAGCAGGCTCGACCTGGTAGGTGCTGAACTGCAATTCCTTATGCAAAATAGGGACCGGGGATCGGTGCTCTGGGAAGGGATGAAAGAGGGAAGGCTTCCCATTCGGGTCACCCATAATGATACCAAGATCAACAACGTCCTGTTCAGTCCCGATGGGGCGGAGGCGCTTTGCATCATCGACTTGGATACAGTGATGCCGGGGACCATCCTCTTTGACACAGGCGATATGATACGCACTGCCACCACAACCGGAGAGGAGGATGCTACCGACCTTTCCACTGTAAGCTGCGACGAGAAGCTGCATAAAGCCCTCATACAAGGGTACCTTTCCAAGGCCACGTTCCTCACCGATCTCGAACGGTCACTGATAGTGGAGTCAGGCAGGAACATCACCCAGATCATGGCAGTGCGATTTCTGACTGATTTCCTCAATGGGGACAAGTATTACTCTACAGCACGCGAAAACCACAATCTGGACAGGGCCAGGACTCAGATAAGACTGATGCAGGATATGGATGCCAAGTGGGATATCCTGAACCAGAGCATCTGAGTTCCTGCTAGGGCAATCCCCGGTAACTACAAGCAGGCCGGCAGATGTGTGAAGGATGCGATATCAATCCTTTCCCCGTCTGCAAGTCGGGAAGCCTCGGCAGCAAAGGCCATGAAGTGGCTTTGAAGGGATGCGTCCACAGAGGTTTTTCCCTCATGGTCATTTTCTCTTACCTGGCGTACGAAATCAGCTACGAAAAGTTCGTCGCTGCCTGAATGCCCCTCTTGTTTGGTTTCAATCCGGATCGTCCTGTGCTCACGGCTTGAGAATTCATCAATTTCTATGAGACCTTGTTCCATATCCCCGTTAAGTTCGGCTTTGGTCCCCAAAAGGCGCAAGGTCCGATGGGTTTCCATAGTAAAGCCTGACATGGTGAAGCTGGCGGTCACCCCATTGAGGAACCGGGCCTGGACAACTTGGTGGTCGACGACATTGTTGTCACAATGATAGACACACCTGCCCCAAGGACCGGTCTGCAGAGCCTTGATCCTTCCCTCCATGGAAAGGTCTGTCGTAATGACATTCACCGGCCAGCCGGTATTCTTTCCCAGATATATCTTTTGTGCCGCGTAAGGGCACTGCTGTACGACCTTACACCCGTCAAGGCAGCGTTTGGTAGCTCCTTGTGGCGCATTTTCCGCCTTGAAGTGGTATAGCTCACCATATGAGGAAAGCGACTCGCAACCGGATCCGGCCAGATAGCCAAGCATATCCATATCGTGGCAACTCTTGGCCAGGATCATCGGGGATGACTCTTCCTTGTTTCTCCAATGTCCCCTGACAAATGAGTGCGACAGATGTATGTGACCGACACTCTCATCAAGCTCAATTCCTATGAGCTTTCCCAGATCACCTGAATCCAGAATGGTTTTTACCCGTGTAAAAAAAGGAGAGTAACGCAAAACATGGGAGACAATAAATATTTTCCCGAAACCATCTGCCTTTTGCGCAATCTCACGACTATCGGATTCGGAGGTGACAATAGGCTTTTCACAAAGGATATGGTAGTTGTTTTCCATCGCTGCGAGAATGGGCTCGAGGTGCATCGTATCCTGGGTCGCAATGATGACCCCATCGATATCGAGCGGTTTTTCAAACAATTGTTTCCAATCCTTGCAGGCCAGCTCTTTGGCAATACCCTGCTCTGCTGCAATGACAGCCCGTTTCGCATCATCAGGTTCTGCAACCGCCACTATCTTCAAGTCATAGGGTTTCTGTTTTGCATAATCAGCATACACATATCTGCCTCTGTTTCCCGCTCCTAAAAGAGCCACCCGAACTGGTTTCATGGTAATTCCCCCGAATGAGATTGTCTTCTTCCCGTCTTGTCTGAAACTCTCTCTTCCCGTGAAGAGGGACAAGGTGATCATACAAGGTAAGGATATAGCAGGGGAGGGTGCAATTCAACAGTAAAAACAAACAGCCGGCATTGCCGGCTGTCCTGTAGTAGATGTTTCTACTTCTCTGCGAGTTGCTCTTCGATGGCCTTCAGTTCAGCCTCAAGCATCGCTTTTTCGCTTTGGAGCATCTCCTTGGTAGGTGCTGCATAGACTGGAGGGGCAAAGCCCATTCCCCTTCCATAGCCCATACCACGTCGAAATCCATTGCCTCTTCCCATTCCACGTCCGTACATGGGGCGTGCATATCCTGCACAGGGGCCCATTCCTCGTCCGGTCATAGGACCTTGTCCGAAAGGACCAGTTCCATCTTTATATGGCATATTGTACCTCCTTGGTATAATAGTAACCGACATATGTCGGATTCATCTATACTATAAGACTATTACTGACATATGTCAATAACTAAATGAATAATTAGTGGTAAAGATGTAACTACCCATAAAACAATGCTATGCAAGACTCTTTACGCCAGTAGAATTCCTTTTATTTCTCGAAAATCATACAAAAGGCAAAAAAAAGCCCAAAGATTCTATCTTTGGACTCTCATCGTACATGCGGATGTCTTTATAACTGCAGCAGTTTCTCCGCCATGCTCTCAGCCATAAACTCCAAGCTGAGGTTCTGTCTCCTGAATGTAGTCTGTTTCTTGATGTATCTTGCCAAGGTCTCAGGAACTTCAAGCTCCTCCTTCCAGCGAGAAGGTATGCCCTCATCCCCATAGAAAGCTCCTGCTAGGGCACCATAGACTGATGCGTTTGCATTGGCAGAGCCGCCTTTCATCACCACAACGCCCATGCCTTCTTCAAAGCTGCTAGTGTGGAGAAAGGCGTACAAGGCCAGTTCCAATGAGAACAGAGCGCTTTCCTGTTCTCCCTTAGGAGGATGCTTCCCATCCATCGCCCTTTGGATCGCTTGTTGGATACTATCTTCAATGCCAAACTTCTTGCAGGTTGCCACCAGATAATTAGCCAGCCTGAATGTATGGCCTTCACCTCTGATGGCCTCTGCTATGGCCCAAGAGAGGACCTTGTTGGCATCAATGCAGGTCTGGTCAAGATTGGTCATGACGCACTCCGCTTCTGCCATGCTGGCTATCTCTTTCTCTGTCTTGTTTGTCCCTACTACTCCAATAGGGGCTACTCGCATCAGTGCATAGTTGTTTTCACACTCGGTGAGGGGAGTGCCTTCGAACATCTGTAGCAACGAGGGACGGAGCAGAGTGGGCTCAAGCTTGATCCATTTGCGGTAGGTTGCCTTGACATGGTCAGCATCATACCCTTCAAGGAAGATGATGCTCAGGGAGAGCAGGATCCCAAGCACCCCGCTATCGGTAAGTTCCCCGCTTTCGCCCCAGTCTCTCTCTATGCTGTACAGTTCACCAAGGCCTTGAGGAAACTCCTCTAGGAGATTCTTCTCTTCTTTCCCTTCCGCCTGAATGCCTAGGGCATCTCCGACAAACAACCCTAAAAGGGCTCCAGCTGCTCTTTGTTTAGCTTCCATTGTTTTCTCTCTTTCTTTGCTTGTAAGCATAAAGCAAAGGGAAAACAATGGCGAGTCCTTCCCATGAGAAAGATCTCGCCATTGCCTCTAGCAGTCGTAGCCTACAGTTACTTCGTTTTCCCTTGCCTGGCCTCGCTGAGTTCACCCTGCATCTTTTTCAAATCTCCGGGTATATCAATGTTTTGAGGACAGAGTGGGACGCACTGGCCGCACTCAGTACAGACAGGAGGCCTCTTGTCACTCTTTGTATCGTCTTCCCAGTTTTCCTTGACCATCTCATAGTTTTCGAACATGCGGTAGCGATTCCAGAGAGAGAAGTTCCCTGGGATGTCGACACCAAAGGGGCAAGGCATGCAGTACTTGCACCCTGTACACCCGTTACCGACCCTGCCGCGCATGGTGTCCCCGATCTCATCAAGGACAACAAACTCCTTCTCCTCAAGCTTCTTGAAATCGGTGAAGGTCCTGAGGTTGTCGGATACCTGTTCCAATGTGGACATGCCGCTGAGTATGACCTTTACAAAGGGGTGACTGCCGACCCAGCGCAATGCAAAGGAGGCTGAAGTGGCGTTGGCATCAAGGCCGGAGAGTTTATGCAGCATGTCTGGAGGAAGGGCTGCAAGGGAGCCTCCCTTGATGGGTTCCATCACGATGACAGGGATGTCCATCTTCTCTGCCAGAAGATATCCCTTGGTTCCCGCCTGTTCCTCTGTGTCGAGGTAGTTGTACTGTATCTGACAGAAGTCCCAATGATAACTTGAGAGAATTCGTTCAAAATCCTCATAGATGGAGTGGAAGGAGAATCCTATATATCTGATCTTGCCCTCACTCTTGAGCTCTTCAAGATATGTGAGTATGCCAAGGCCGACCATCTTGTCAAATACTGCCCCGTCAATGGAGTGCAACAGATAGAAGTCCACATACTCCATCTCCAGGCGCTCGAGCTGTTCATTGAATATCCTTTTGGCATCATCGAGGGAGTCTACCTGCCAGCAAGGGAGTTTGGTTGCAAGCAAGAAGGACTTTCTCGGGTATTTCTTCATGACCTTACCCACAAAAGCCTCGCTTGTACCTCCATGGTAAGGATAGGCCGTGTCGATGTAATTGACTCCAGACTTGATGGCCAAGTCCATCATCTCCTCGGCCTTTGGCTCATCTATGGTCCCACCTTTTGTAAGGGGTAGGCGCATCGCACCAAAACCCAGTAGGGATGAGGTGACGCCCAATGTATCAAATGTTCTAGTTTCCATATCATAAGCTCCTTAACATGCGTACCTTCATTAACCATAGCACAAATAATCTCATGACGTAAACGTATGATTTGCTGTTTCCCTCTTTTCGACAGCACAGCTCTCTGCTATAGTTTGCCCATGAAAGTATCAGAAAGAATTGTCAATGCTGCATTGAGAGGGTTCTTCAGGGTCACCTGTCGCATAAATAGGGAAGAGTTGGCGAAAGTGCCTCAGGATGGGCCGTTCCTTATGATGGTCAACCATACCTCAGCCCTTGAAGGTCCCATGCTCTATGTTTTCCTGCAACCGAGAAACCTGCTCGCCATGGCGAAGAAGGAGCTTTGGGACAATAAGATCCTCGGTTGGGTTATGAATGCTTGGCGAAGCATTCCTGTAGACCGTGAGAATATGGGACGGGAAACAATGGAAGCGTGCTTTTCCGCCCTCGACCGCAATGAAATTCTGGCCATGGCCCCTGAAGGGACGAGGAGCAAGGATGGTTCGCTGCAACAAGGCAAGGCAGGGATTGCTTTCATCGCCCACAAGAAGGACGCTCCGATGCTCCCTGTCGTGATCACAGGATTCAATGACTTTTCCAAGAATATCAAGCGTTTGAGACGTACTCCCATCACCATAGCAGTGGGAAAACCCTTTGAAATCATCCAGAAGGGCGGACGGGTGGATGCTGCGACCCGGGAAGCGCTAATCGATGAGATCATGCTACGGATGGCAGCCCTCATGCCCAATGAGAAGCGCGGTTACTACCAGGACAGGAAACTTGAATTCTCCCTGACCAAGGAGATGGCTGAAGCCTGATCAGGCTTGCCTTCATTCGGATGCCGGATCCACCATCGTACCCATAAACAGAGGGATCCCAGCCTCCCTGTCGATGATCGCATAGAAGAAGGGACGATCAAAACTCAGTTCGAGACTCTCTCTGATAGGCATGCTGGTTACCTTTATCATGACGGATGTGACCGCAGCTGCCTCCGAACCCTTCTCATCAATACGGATAAAGGTCTTGTGCAGGACCTCGCCTATGACCAGATCCTTGCTTCCGCTCTCCGTCATCCTGGAGAAATCGGCTTTTCCCCTGTCAAAAGGATCTACCATACCCAACTGTTTCAACTCATCCGCAAGCGAGTCCTTATAGGACGCCTCAAACTTGGGCAGGGAAAGTTCCATACGGGTCATCTGCATCCTCTCTATCGCCGTGAACATCCTTTGAGTAAACCCGCCCCGATCCCTTTGGAGGGCTAGCCATGAGTTGAGATCTGCAGACTCAGAAGGTAGGATGGTGATTAGGGCGAATCTTTCGTTGGAGTAGGGCATCATCAACATCTGGGCATCCATGGCTTCCACATAAGGAAGTCCCGCACTCTGGTGCATGAAAGGGACCCTTATCGTGTTCCCGTTCAAGTGGAAATCCTCTTCATAGGTGTCCTCTTTGGTAAAGGGACTCGACCAGTCACCCTTGAAGTATACAGCATTTATCAGATACATCAGCGCATCCGGGTCTATCGCATCAAGGATGGAGGTGATGGTTCCTCCGGTTGCATCGTTTACCCAGGAGTTGATTAGAGCAAGGGAACTTCCGGCTGAAAAATCCAAAGCTTCGGCAGAAGCGTGATAGGTGTTTTTTGTCCTGGAGAGGAATTCCCTGTCAAAGGGCACGCTTTTGTTGAGCCAGAGGCTGTTGGCAATACTCAGTTCGACATCATCCAGGCTTTTGATGCTGTCCAGGTAGGCTGCATTGGCGTTGTTGAACTGTTCTAGCGTTCCCCGCTTCGCTACCAATACATCAAGCATGGATGAGAGAGTGGTTCCTTCCGCTCCGTTGGCGGTCATCCCCAGGGCGAGCAATACCGACAAGGGTGAGAGCATGGCGTTTCCGTCTGCTAAGTCACCTTCAAAAAAAAGCTTGTCGGAAAACTGTTGTACGGAGTGTGTGAAGAGCTCCTCGGATGTCTGACCTCCCTGCATGACAACAGGATCCGGCTCCAGCAACCCTGCTGAGAAAAGCAGGGTGGGGATAAGCATGAGTATCGGTATCATGGAATAGTTTTTCATAAAACCTCCCTAAGGATTTCTTGTATTGGATCGAAGGTCAGGAGGCAGGAACGGAGGGGGTTAGTATCCTGCAAGTAAAAAACTCAATGGAATGGTGATTATGCCCAGGATGGTGGAGATGATGACCATGGTACTCCCAAAATCTGAAGGGACCCCGTACCTGATGGGGAGTACCGAAGTGAAGACTGCGGAGGGTAGGGTGGAAGCCACCAGCACGACACTTCTGCTGAGCCCTGTAATACCAAAGAGGCGGGTGGCTAGGAGTGCAAACATGAATCCTCCTACAAATCTGATGAACAGTCCCCCCACGATATGTCGGTCGAGATGCCAATTGGTCCCTTTCAGGGATACTCCTAAGGTGAAGGCGGCTAGGGGAGAAGCGGCTGAACCGGCAAACTCGAAGGTGGTTACGAGGGCCGATGGAATGGAGATGGCTGTGATACGGAAGAAAAATCCTGCAAAAACAGCCCATAAGATGGGAGATTTGACAATAGTAGCCAAAGATTTCCTGGTTATTCCCCCTGTGATGATGAGTATGCCCAAAGTAAAGATAAAAATTGACTGTATCTGGTCGTAGATGACAATGATGTTCATCGCAGGAGTCCCTCCCCAGAGCTGCAGCAGGGGGATGCCTAGGAATCCGGAGTTCATGAAGATGAGAGATGGCATGAAAGCACGTTTGTCCAGCTTGAAGAGTGTAGCGTACAGGAACGAGGAGAGGGTGAGCAGGATTACTATGAGGGTGGTCGCTCCTGCCAAGTCCAGGACAAGGGACGCATGTATGTCGCTTTTGTAGAGCGATACGAAGACAAGGACAGGCATAAACAGGTCGGTTATGATCACCACCAACGTGTCCTGACTGATAGGATATAGTTTCGCAAACCCAAACCCCGCCAAGGTAAGCAGTAAAATGGGCAACATCTGCATAAATGAGTACAGTATCATGGTTTGACTATAGGAAATGAAAACAAAGTATGCAAGCCTGCTCAGGCCTGTGTGGAGCATTATAGGCTTATTCTATGGCTTCCTCAGCATTTGCAGGTCTGGAAAAACGGGTCATCTGCCATCCTCCCTGACGAATGAGAAGGCATGATACCTTTTATCCGAAGATAGTGATTCGATTCCGTTTCTGAAACTTCCACGGAACCCCCTTGTCTTCTCTTCCCTGCGAACAGTCACTGTCCCCCCGTCCTCAAAGGTGATGAGTCCGCTATGCACAGCTGCCATGCCAATGGTGGATTTTTCGGCATAGAGGTCTGTGCCCCATACCTTTCCCTTGGCAGAACCTCCCTTGGGGAAAGTAAGGGTAACCTGTTCCCCTGCCTTCTTTGGCAAGGAAAAGCCCTGCATCTCCCACATATCTGTCTTCTCTTCCCTAGGCAGGGTTGTGCTGACTCCCAGTGCAAGGGAGGTCCCTCCACTGCCGAACCCTAATCCCAAGCCCAAGGAGGTTGTACAACCCGTTCCCCACATGAGCAACAACAAGATACCTATCAGTAGTAATCCAAAGGGTTTACGTTTATTTTTCATAGCTTTTCTCCTTCTTCATACCATAAGTATATAGAGGAAGCGGGAAGTGTTATATATCATAACTCAACTGGTAGGGTAGCCATTACTTTTTGTGTTATCTCTTTATTCTCTTCCACCTGATACCGTGTGATGGTGATGGTTGCATCCTTTGCATCGAAATATAGGAGATACCATCGGGGTTTTGTCTTTTCAAAAAATGAGTCCCTCCCATGGTATGCTCCTAAGATGAACTCTGAGGTTGTGTTTCTGAAGCTGTACAGCACATCCCCCATATGATGGTGTCCTGCAAGGTAGAGCATCCCCTTGTTATTAACCATGAGGTTGATGATGTTTTCTCTTTCTTGCGTATCGCTCAAGACAAAGTAGACTAGTTTTGGACTGCCGTAGAGAGGAAAATGTGAGAAGAAGATCTTGGGCCGACTATCCGCCTCTACTGCATTTCGCAATTCTCGCATCTGAGTCCTTCCCAACGTCCTGTTTGCTGTATTCAGGAGATAAAAGGAGACCCCTTTGTGGACCATCGCCTGATAGCTTTTCCCAACGTATGTTTTCCAATCAGCAAGATGATTGGTGTTAGGGCGGATATCATGATTACCTTTGACAGCATGGGTTGTGATGCCTTCTTTCTTAAGTTTTTCCTTATATTCTGAAAATGCTTTGAACTCCTCAGTAGCGGAGTTTTCTGTTATGTCGCCATGACTTATCATAAGGTCGAGATGCTTTGTTGCATCACTGTTGTTAAGATCTTTCTGATACG
>DUPO01000192.1 GCA_012838275.1 Spirochaetales bacterium | reverse complement strand
TAGGGGCCCGAAGGCCCTTGCCGCTCGACTTGCATGCTTAAAACGCGCCGCCAGCGTTCGTTCTGAGCCAGGATCAAACTCTCCGTCATAGGAATGCGGGCCCGAAGGCCCACAGTTGCTATTCTGATAATAGTTCACCCTGTCATTTCTCGCAAACGAACGTAGCTTATCTCATCTACTGTTCATCATTCGGTAATTGACTAGGAAGCCCTAATGCTTCCTGAAAGCTTTCGCTTCCACGCTCGACCAACGACCGTTACCGGTAATCGTCTTGCGTATATCTTCTCTTCTCTTCTCTCATATATCTGTCAAAAATCTGCTGCTGAGCTTTTCTGTGGCTCAGCGTGCTCAGACAACATAACAAAATAGGCTCTTTAGTGTCAAGCGTTCTTTTCAAAGTATTGCAGAATTATTTCCTATACATCGCAAGTCTCTCTCTGCAATCTTATAAAACCCCGTATCTTCCCCATTTCTTACAAAAAGAACAGGCAAAACTTACCTGTTCGATTTTTCCGGTAACAATCCCATCCTGTCAGTTCATGACCTGCTTATCGGGACATTGATGAGAGACTGCCATCACGGATGATTGCCCTCACATAGGTAAGCAGGGAAGCTGCTGAGGCGAACGCAGCCAAGGCAAACACAACAGTAAGGCCGCTGGCAATTGGAGGGAGCCAAGAGGCTCCTCCAACCCAACGGGTAAGGGCGATATAAAGCACGCCCGCTGCTCCGCTGATGGCATAAAGCACAGCCTTCGACTTGCCCCAAATATTTGCAGCGACCGGTTTGCCTTTACCCATCATCAGCATCCTGATGAATAGGATGAGGAACTCCCTCCACATGATGATGATAAACGCCCATGAAGGCATTATCCCATAGGTGGAAAGACAGACGAAATAGGTAATCCTGGAGAAGGTATCTGCAAAAGGATCCATTACCTTGCCCAGATCAGTGACCAGATTATATTTCCTTGCGATTATCCCATCCAGCAGGTCGCTCATCTCAGTGCAGAGCAACAACACGATGGTCAGGATGGAAGAGAGCTTGCCTAGCTCGGGCCCCACCCAAAGAGGCAGGTTGAATGAAATAAAAAACAGCGGGGCCATGATCAGGCGGGAAACAGTGAGCTTATTCGGAATATTCATAGACATCCTCTAGTAGCCGAACAAGCGGCTGAACTTGTCTTCAAGGTAACTTGTGAACAGTTTCGCGTCAAGGGGTTTTCCTGTAGACTCGGCAAGCAACCCTTCAGGCAAAAGGAGGCTTCCCTTCGTATATATCCGCTCATCCAGGTAACGGTGCATCTCTGAGAGCTTACCTTCTCTCATCAGGGACTCCACATTGAGGTCCTCACTCATGCTCTGCCAGATCTGAGCTCCATAGAGATTGCCCAAAGCATAGGTAGGGAAGTATCCGAAATCCCCACTACTCCAGTGGACATCCTGCAATACCCCTTGGGTATCGGTCTTCGGAACAATCCCCAGCAACTCTTCAGACTTTGCATTCCAGGCTTCAGGAAGATCAGACACAAAGAGGTTTCCAAACAGCAAATCCTGCTCCAGTTCAAAGCGAAGCATCACATGAAGCGAGTAACTCACCTCGTCCGCATTGACCCTGATATGTGAGCGTTGCACCTTATTTGCAGCCTGTAAAAACTTCGTAAGGCTCACACCTTCTGTCTGGGAAGGGAAAAACCTACAAAAAAGAGGGTAATAATGAGTCCAGAATCCCTCACTCTTACCGACCATATTCTCCCAAAGCCTGCTTTGGGACTCATGCATACCATGGGAAGCGGCATTTGCAACACTAGTTCCCTTCAGCCTCCCACTGTTCATGCCCATCTCGTAAAGGGCATGCCCCCCTTCATGGACAGTAGAGCAAAACGAGTCCATAACACTCGGATCCGTATAGCGTGTGGTGATGCGGATATCATCGGATCCCAGGGTCGAAGTGAAAGGATGAACCGAAACCGCACTCATGCCCCGGCTAAAATCAAAACCCATATCCTTCAGGACAATCTTGGAGAACTCCTCTTGCTGTGCGATAGGATACTCAAGCTTGAGGAAATCATCGTCAACACCCTTCTCCGAGAGCCTGCCGACCATCGAGACCAGCGAAGGCTTGATGGACGAAAACAGCGCATCAACCCTAGAGCCCGTCATCCCTGTCTCAAAATCATCTAGAAGGACATCATAGCCACTGAAGCCTTCACGCCTGAAACAGGACTCCTTCTCCCTAACCAGGGAGACGATCTCTTTCAGATCGCCCTCAAACAGAGTCCAATCATCTTTCTTTCTCGCTTCAACCCAACTCTCATGCGAGTGAGTCGCCTTCTCACTGATGGCTCTGACCAGGGAAGAGGGCATGCTCCTGTACTTGTCCCAGTACCGGAAACGAAGACGAATGAGAGCCTTTTCAAAGGCATCCTTTCCCACCCCTTCGCTCTTGTCCCTATCAGCACCGAGAAGAGCGAGCAAGTCCCCCATCTCGTTACTGCACGCTTTCTCATGCGCCAGTGAGGCAACCCATCCCAGCTGGATCGAACGCTCGTCCACTCCTTTTGGGGAGATACCCATCTCCTGGTCCCAGGAGAGGACCGAACTCATATGTTCAAGCATTACCACTTCGCGATCTATCTCTTCCAATCTCTCAATTGCCTTTTCTCGTGTCATCATACCCCCCCAAGTCAAGAAGCCGGATCACTCCGGCTTCTTGGTTCTGGTCTTAGCAGCTTTACAGCTGTTCCTTGCTTGCAATCTTCTCTTTTACAGATGCGATGAAGGCGTCAGTATCGAGGCCGTTCTCCTGCTTGCCGCTTCTGTAACGAACAGAGACCTGATCGTTCTCCTGTTCTCGGTCCCCCAGGATAACCATATACGGTATCTTCAGCTTCTGGGCATTTCGAATCTTTGCATTCATCCGATCGTCACCCAAGTCGGCAGAAACACGGAAACCTTCTTTTCTGAACCGCTTCTCAAGCTGCTTCGCATAATCGAAGAAGTTCTCTCCAACAGGGATTACCTTGATCTGCTCCGGAGCCAACCATGGGGGAAAGGAACCTGCATAGTGCTCGATCAGGACACCGAAGAATCTCTCCAGCGATCCCAACAAAGCGCGGTGAATCATGTATGGACGTTTTTCCACCCCGTCACGATCCACAAAGGTCATGTCGAAGCGTTCAGGTTCATTAAAGTCAAACTGCACAGTTGATAGCTGCCACTCACGGCCAATCGCATCCTTTATCTTCAGGTCAATCTTCGGACCGTAGAAAGCACCGCCACCTTCATCGACCTCATAGCTCAACCCCTCAGCCTCTATTGCCTCGCGCAATGCCTCTGTCGCATCCGCCCAGCGCTGGGGATCTCCGACAGCCTTTTCGGGCATGGTCGAAAGGTATGCGTTGATCTCGGTAAAGCCGAAAGAGTGCAACATGTGCAGGGAGAAACGGAGCACTTCCCGAATTTCCTCCTGCATCTGGTCAGGGGTGACGAACAGGTGCGCATCATCCTGGGTAAACCCGCGGACACGCATCAGGCCATGCATCGCACCAGCCTTCTCGTATCGGTAGACGGTCCCCAGCTCTGCCCACCGGAAAGGAAGGTCCCGGTAAGAGTGCTTGCTGTTGTTATAGATCATGATATGGAACGGACAGTTCATCGGCTTGGCATAGTAATCGCTGTTGTCCAGCTCCATTGGGGGGTACATCCCCTCCTTGTAGAAGCCGAGGTGTCCGCTGGTCTCCCAGAGCCAGGACTTACCTATGTGAGGGGTGTAGACCATCTCATAGCCATTGGCATAGTGCTCGTCTCTCCAGAAGCTCTCGATAGCCTGCCTGATCCTGGCGCCCATAGGATGCCAGTACACCAAACCTGCCCCCGCTTCCTCATGCAGGCTGAAAAGGTCGAGATCCTTACCCAACTTGCGGTGGTCTCTTTTTTCAACATCCTCAAGATGCTGCATATACAGTCTCAGTTCCTTGGCATTCGTCCATGCAGTGCCATAAATGCGGGTAAGCATCGGATTGGTCTCCTTGCCCCGCCAATATGCACCTGCAATGCTCATGAGCTTGAAAGCATCGCCCTTGAGCTCCTTGGATGACTCCACGTGAGGCCCACGACAAAGGTCGGTAAATTTGCCGACGCTGTAGAGGGTGACCTCCTCATCTTCAGGAATTGCATTGATCAGCTCAAGCTTGTAGCTCTGATCTGCAAATATCTTCTTTGCCTCTTCACGGCTTACAACCGTACGTACAAAGGGCTTATTCTCAGCTATGATGGCGCGCATCCGATTTGTAATCTCTTCCAGATCATCAGTCACCAACTGCCTTGGCAGGTCAAAATCATAATAGAATCCATTCTCGATCGAGGGCCCGATGGCAATCTGGGCCGTAGGGAACATCTCCAGGACAGCTTCAGCCATTACGTGCGACATCGAGTGACGGATCTTGGAGAGTCTCTCTCCCACTTCCTCTTTAGCCATTTCTATCTCCTTATCACCTCAAGGGGTGAAACAATACAAAAAAGAGAGCCTTCATGCCATCGTCTTCCCGTTACGGCATGTTCCGTATCCGGCAAGGACGAAGACATGAAAGCTCTCATGTTTCCGCGGTTCCACCTTGCTTCCCCACCAGCTCTAAAACACTGGACAGGACGCTCATTCTCCCTGTTTCGCCAGGGGTGCGGCACAGCCTACTGCATACGGTTCGGCCTGCGGCTCAAAAGGGGTTTTCATCGGGCGCTTGTCAGACTCCTCTCAACCACTACTGTGGGAGTCCTCTCTGTCACACCGCTATCGACTACTCGTCTTTCTCAACGCCTCAGCATAAGAATGCGCACAAGGGCTCATTTAGTCAAGACCAAAGCCTTTCGGCAAGCAACAAAGCAACAGCTTCCAAGGTTTTCTGGTCTGCCTCTGTGAAGCGCCCCCTCTCAGGGCTATCCATATCAAGCAGGGCGACCAGGGTACCCTCACTGTCCTCCAGCGGGACAACCAATTCACTCAGGGACGCCTCATCACAGGCGATATGTCCGGGAAACAGGTGTACATCTGCAATCCGCTGGCTCTCTTTGGTCCTTGCCGCCTTACCGCACACACCTCTGGAGAATGCTATATCGGTACAGGCTACCTTACCCTGAAAGGGACCAAGCACCAGGTGTTCCTCCCCTGGGATCCTCAGATAAAACCCTACCCAGTTTATTCTTTCGAAATGCTCCCACATCAGGGCAGAGGCATTGGAGAGGTGACAGTATCTTCGTTCGACACTGCCTTCCCAAGGTCCTATCAACGCCCTCATCCGATCCAACAGACGTTCCATATCTACCCTCGCACAATAGGTGTACGCATCGACTTGACCGGTGTGGTTGCATTATTGCCACCACGAAGCCTCTTTGCAACAGAAGGCTTGACCACGGTGCCCGGGCCGCTGATACAGCCCCCTTCGCAGCACATGACCTCAACCAGATCCGCTTCTGGGGGTCTCTTCTCCCAGATTTTCATGCTCCTGAACATTCTCTTGTCGATGCCGTCGATGGAGAGCACCGCAACCTCCTCAGGGTTCTCCACACGTCTCAGGACACTGGAGGCAACACCACTGGAGAGGGCAAACTCACGGCAATCCTCAAACAAGGAGGTATCGCCAAGGTCCGACCCTTCCATCTCGCGAACGTCTATCCCCTTAGCCAGGAACAGGGACGCAAGCTCAACGAAAGTCATGACCCCATCAACACTCTTCATTCTAGCCGCCTCAACTTTCTTTGCAAGACAAGGACTGATGAAAACTGTCTTCGTGTCCTTATTCTGCTCCTTACACCACAAGGCGGTATAGGCCATGGGGGAGAGAGCCGATGAACGCTTTTCGGAGAGAAAGGGAATATGCTTGTCCACCAGCTCCATATAGGCAGGGCAGCAGCTGGTGGTCATATAGCCAAGCTTCTCCTCTTTCCTCTGCCCGAGCTCCGCCGCCTCATGCACACTGGTCGTCTCTGCCCCTTGGGAGACCTCTACCACCGAGGAGAATCCAGAGGCGAGCAAAGCACTCTTGATCTGGGACAATGTACCGGGGAACTGCCCTTCAATGGCTGGAGCTATCATTGCAGTCACATGCTCCTTGGACTTCAGCATCTTCACGACAGGGATGAGGCCAGACCTCTCCACGATAGCTCCAAAAGGACAACTTGTGGCACAGCGTCCGCAGCTTATGCATTTCTTATAGTCAATCTCGACATACCCTTCTTCATTCTTCTTCACCGCATCGACAGGGCAAGCCTGTTCGCAAGGGACAGGGATATGGACCACAGCATGGAACGGGCAAACCCCTTCGCACTTGCCGCAACGGATACACCGACTCTCATCGATATGGGCCTTGCCGTTTGTGAAGGAGATGCAATCCTTAGGACAGTTGGCAAGACACGGCCGGGCAAAACACCCCCTACATGCATCGCTGATGAGGTAGCGGTCCGGAGGGCAGGCCGAACAAGCTGTGGAGATGGTGGTGAGGATGGGAACGGGAGGGGTATCCTTTTCCAGGACCTCCTTCACATACTCACTGAGACTTTTCATCTCATCGTCATCCTCTTCAATGTTGATCCCTAGCATTGCCATGATCCTGTAACGGATCATCGCCCGCTCCTTGTAGATGCAGCACCTGGCAGGCACTCTCTCCTTGGGGATGATATAAAAGGGAATCTTATCGACATCCTGCTCGAGCGTATCGCCAAAAAATTGTTTGAGCACCTCAGTCTGCACTTTAGCCCTGATATGATTGTACTGGTTATTTATCTCAAGCATGGACAGCCTCCGCGACCAGATCACAAAACTTCTTCTCTGTCATGTCTCCATGGACAACATCTCCTATCTGGACAAAGGGAGCGCCCTCCTTAGAGCCCGCTTCCTTACACTTACCTAGGCAGGAGACGCCTTCAATTTCACAATTTGCAAGAACTATCGGATCCAAAAACTCATCATAGAGCAACAAATCGGCTCCTCCCTGCACAAAACAGGCGGTTCCGACACAGATTTTTACAGCTACTTTCTCTCTCTTTGCCATGCTATACTCCTCTCCCCTACAAGTACTCTTGTGAGGTCTCTTTCAAATAATTGTCTTCGAGAGCTTTTCGCAGTCTCCCGATTATCGTTCGGCGGATCCCTATCTCCACCGGAATGCTGGGATCCTGGTGCGCTTCGTTGATTTTCGTCCCTACAATGAAGTGCACCTGGTCGCTATCCATCATCAAAGCCACAAACTTACGCACAGCATCATTGGGCAGTGTTCGCAGGGATTTCTTCTGCTCCAGAGCTGTAGCCACCTTGCTTAAGGTAAGCATCCCCTCAGTTACCAGGTCAAAGCCCTCCATGATCGAGACAGGAGGGACATCGGCAGACCAGCAGGAGAGGTCTACCTTCAGTTTCTTGTTAAACAGGCGGGACACAATAAGGGCAGTGGTACCTCCGCTGATGATTTTCTTCCCCTCAAAGTTTCGTAATTTTTCACCGAGAATCTCATCCTTCTCCTTGGTAAAGGGAGGGCCAGTGACCACCAGGGTACGCCTTGGCCTACGCACATAGACGACCATGACAGTGATATCGTCCTTGGAAGCGAGCCTATCCAGCCCATTCGCCTTGCGTGCAATAGCCCGGCTCAGGTCATGGCTGGAGATACTCGGATTCCTCTCTATCTGGTGCTGGGCAAACTCCCGTACCCCCTCAAGGCGCCAACCGAGGGGCAGAGCCTTGCCCATCCCCGCTTGAGTCGCCCCATCACTGAAGACTATCAGGCGGTCTCCTACAGCCATCTGCAGCGAGGAGCGTGAGAGCTCCTCCTTCTTGAAGGCACCCTCCCGATGGAGGAGGATTTTCTCCCGTTGCCACACTATGGGTTTGCTATCCCTGAACAGCAAGGCTTGGGGATTGTCGTACTCTACCAGATTGACCTGGATATCATCGAGAGACGGGTGACGGATATCAACGATGGTAAAGGTAGCATAGCTGATCTTCCGCTCTTTGCAGACAGGCAGGGTGTTCATGATAATCTTTGCAGAGTGTGTGAGGTCCATCTCACTGAAACTCAGCTTATGTGCCATATGGGCGGTAAGGCTTGCCAGCACATTAGCCTTGACCCCACTTCCCAGACCATCACTGAGGGTGCAGACAATCTGCTCCCTTTCAGGATTTCGGGAGAGCAGGAAGACATCCCCACCTATTTTCTGCCCGCTCTTATAAATCTGGGCATAGTCAACATCAATGAAAAGATCATTCATGACAGGTCCTGCTGCTCATCTTTGGTAAAGCCCTCGACTTCCCCATTGCCGGGGACCTTGAAAGCATCTATGAGGCTGTTGAGCATGATCTCCGTATCGGCAGCATTCTCCCCCAGTAGCGATGCTATCTGCTGGACGGTCTCCAAACTCTTCTGAATGACGTTCTCAGCCTTCTTGATGACTGTCTCCCTACGGACAGTTGGTGTTGTAATGTCCTCAAAGAGCGCACCGACGAGCCGTTGCTTCTCCACTGAGAAAAAGGTGACACGTAAAAACTTATCCTGGTAGTGCAGGCGATACTGCTCCGTCTTGGCATAGGTGAACTGTTCACGGAACTTCTCATGGAATGGGACAAACCTCTCCAAAGGCAGGCCGGCAACCATATTGAGGGCCTCCGTCTCAAGAGGAAAATCAACCTCTGAGAAAAGGCGCAAAAAGCCATTGTTACAGTCGACTATCTTCAACATATCGTCAACGATGACCACGCCGATCGGAATGGTGCGTAAGAGCACATCCATCTTGCTCTGGGCTTCCTTGCGCATCTTTGTGACACACATCTCAGGCTCCGCCATACCGTCGAGGTAGGCAATGGCCATCTCCCTGCAGCTGTTGTAGCCACACCCTCCGCAGTTGAGCTCCTCTTGCTTGTCAGCCTTGCCCAAAAGATGCAGAGCCTGCTCGATCTCCTCTTCACTATGAGTCAGTCCAAACTCATATGATGGGGGCAAGGAAGCTACAAGGGGACCGCCTTTTTCATTTTTTTCGATCAGCGAATAGCCACCTGAAAGGAGTTCCTCCACAAAAAGAGGGTCCCCCTTGAAGGTCTCTTGGGAGGCTGTAATCCTTGAACGGGTATAACGGGAAGCGAGACCCTTCTTGGAGGCTGATGAGCGTCCTTTTGCCCCGCCGGGACCATTGATACACCCCCCCTCACAGAAGAGCAGTTCAAGGAAGTCTGTATTCTGGTTATCGCCCACCATTCCCTCCAGGGTGCTCACCACCTGCTCAGAACCGCTGATAGCTACAGCATGTGTCTGAAACGGGTCGTTGCCCCATGAGAGAGAAGCTATCATCCCCCCTTCCACAGGATAAAGAGTCGACTTGCCAGCAGCGCTGGGAAGGAATGGAGGGATCGTCTCCTTTCCTTCGACCAGTTCACCGGCTATCGTATCAAGATCGATACCCTCATCTTCCAACCAGGAACGGAGCTCTCCAAAGGTCAGCGCAAAATCAGGATATCCTGGAGTCTCGTCAGCCTCTATCTTCTTTGCTATGCAGGGCCCGATAAAGACTATTCCGATATCCTGGCCATAGAGCTTGCGCAGATACGCACTGTGACACTGCAAGGGAGAAGGGACCGTACTCAGTGAAGGGACAAGAGACGGGTAATACTTCTTGACAATCTGTACCACGGTAGGACAGGCAGTTGAGATCCAATCGCAACGCCCCCCATGCTCAGCAGCATAGGCTTCAATGCTTGCGTTGACCAAGGCAGCTCCGATGGCAGTTTCACTGGTGGCGAAGAAGCCCAAGCGCTTGAGCGCTACAACTACAGATTCGACATTGTTGGGAAACTCGGAAGAGGCAGAAGGGGCAAGGGAACAAAACACCTTGCGACCGCTCTTGAGGAACTGCTTGACCCTGCTCAGGTCATTACGAATCTTCTTTGCATGTGATGGACAGGTATCCACACAGGCTCCGCAGTATATGCAACGGTCCTTGACCACAACTGCTGAGCCGTCCCGGACCTGGATAGCCTTGACCGAGCAGGAACGAACGCACTTGTAACAGTCTCTGCACTCGGTAAGTTCCGTATAGATAGGATAGATCATGACGAAACTCCTGTCGCTTGCTGTGCATCCAGAGCTTCACGAAGCAGGTCGACCACACACTCAGGGGATATCCCACTGTGAGTGACATCCCCGATTTTGACGTTAGGGCCGGAAGAACAGGCACCAAGACAGAGATGCCCGACCAACTCCACCCTGTCGCCAAGGCCCTTCTCCGCTATATAATTTTCCAGTTGGGTCAATGTCTGGGCGTTGCCCCGTGCAAAACAAGAGCTACCCATACACAATTCCACAATTATTCTTTCCATCTTCACATTCCTTTTGCTCATCTCTGTCGGTATGGTATCCATTTACTCCACAAGAGTCAACAAAAACAAGAAAAAGGAATTTTAAATAGACTTTTATAATATTAGAATAACTTATTATATAGAAAAACCCATTTTAATGTTCTTTAAAGAATATTAAAATGGGCTTGCATGATCCAAATAGACACATCTGCTATAACATCTACCACTCATCAACTTCGCTAACAAGGTCCTCATCTGAAATCTTACGCTTTACTTTTGCGGAAAGCACAGCAAAGCTTGTGGCAAGGTCTGTACGCTGCACCACCACCCTCTCGGGGAGCTTGAGGTCTTTTGGAGCAAAATTCCAGATCGCCATGATCCCACAGCTGACCAGCAACTCCGCAACTTCCTGAGCATGCATGGCAGGAACAGCAAGCACCCCTATGTTCACATGGTGTGCCTTGAGGTAGTCGCTGATGTCGGAAATGGAGTAAACGGGCACCTCACCCAACTTGGCTCCCCACTTCACCTCATCGATATCAAAGGCAGCGACAATCTTGAGTCCGTAGGTGTCAAAGCCCTCATATCGGGCAAGGGCTGAGCCCAAGTGGCCGGCTCCCACCAATATGGCATCGGTGGAGTTATCCCATCCCAGCGTATGGACAATTGCGTCGATCAGACGCGAAATGGTGAAACCGACCTTGGGTCTGCCCTCTATGCCCGTACAGGAGATATCCTTACGGACCTGAATAGGCTTCAGCCCCAGTTCCTCTGCAAGCGTTGTTGCCGAAACCATCTTCTGCCCTTCCTCTTGATATTGTTTCAAAAGGCGTAGGTAAGAGGGTAGCCGCTTGATCGTTGGAATGGGAATATCCCTATTTGGTATGTCCATCTTCTGACTCCTTTAGTTTCAGCAGAACCGCATCTATGGTGAGTTGAGGCGTCGAAGCTCCTGCGGTTACACCTAGTATACCATAAGCCTTCATTTCCGGTGTAACTTCATCTTCGGTCTCTATATGCCAGGCTCTCTTCCCCTGGTCAACTATCAGGTTGTACAGGGCTCTTGTATTGGCACTCTCCTTTCCTCCTACCACCAGGATCGCATCACACTTTTCGCACAGTCGCAAAGCAGCATCACGGCGGTTCACAGAACTGGGGCAAACCTCATTGCGGAACTCAATGCCATAGCCCTGACTCTTCAACACCAACAGGGAATCCTGTATCTTCTTCCAGAGTATGCGGTCGAAAGTTGTCTGGACAAATACCGAATATTGCTTGTCCTTCTCCAGTTGCAAGGCGCCTTCAGGGGAGGCAATGCAAATTGAGCTGTGACTCCTCCCCTCCTTTTCGACACCTTGCATAGCCAGTGTCTCAGGATGGTTCTCATATCCTATGATAACAATTTCCGCCCTCTTCTGCTCTTCAGCAATAAGGTTCAGGTTTCGGGAAACCACAGAACAGGTAGCGTCCATGATGGTAAATCCCGCATCGACAAACTCCCGCCTGAGGGCATCCGGCACACCATGGGCTCGCAGTACGACAAGTCCGGGGGGATTATCAGATGGGGATGTGATAGTCTTCAGCCCCTGCTCGGCGAAGGTGGAGCATACACGTTGGTTATGGATGACCTTGCCCAGAGAGTACACAGGGATGTGCTTCTCCCTAGCCTCTTCTATGGCGCGTTCGACCATGCCAATAGCTCTGGAAACACCTCCACAGTATCCCATCCTATCGGAGAGTATGAGTTCCATCCTAACCCCCTAAACGAGAAACGCCACCGCAAGGAGACCCCACGGCGGCGTATTCGAATACTATCTGCAATCTACTTGGCCGTTACAGCCTTTTCAACTACATTATCCTTTTTCTGCGCCTTACTGATCCAATAGAGCATCGCAGGTGCGAGCAGGTTGGAAGAGAAGGTACCGAACAGGATTCCAAATCCCATGTTCACCGCAAACATCCTGATGTCACCAGTGGCAAAGATCGCCAGGGGCAAAATTGCTACCAGTGTAGTTGCCGCACTCATGACAGTACGTGACAACGACTGTGTGACACTTTTGTTAATCTGAACTGAAAGAGGAGCTTTCGTGTCCAGGCTGACATTTTCACGGATACGGTCGAAAATTACAATAGTGTTGTTCAGCGAATATCCAATAATTGTCAAAAGGGCAGCGACGGTTGTACTGGAGAATTCGAACCTGAACAGGGCGATTACTCCAAGTAGCATAAGCACGTCATGCACTAAGGCAATGACTGAGGATAGTGCGTAAGCAATCCTAAAGCGGAACCAGATGTAGACCAGGATCAAGGCCATGGCTACGATGATGGCGAGTACAGAACTGGAAACCAGCGTCTTGCTGAACTTAGCCCCAATATAGTCACTGGCGAGAACCACCACACTGCCTTCACCGAAATGATCGGCAAGTGCGAGTCTGACAGCATTTTCCATTGAAGCTTGCGTGTCGTTATCCTTAATTCCCAGGCGAACCTGGAACATCTGGGCATCGGAAGCACCCATGGTCTGCACTTTTACGTTGCCGAGGTCATCAAGTGCTGCCCGAATGTCTTCGATGGAGACAGTGCCGGAAGTCTTGAAGTTCAGTTTGGTAGGCACTTCACTGAGGGTGGCCGGAAAGCCGTATCCTGAGACCAAGTCTGCAGTCTCAAAATCACCGTTAGGAGCGACAGCATCAATCTTATCAATCTCATTCAGAGCAGCTGCCAAATCGGCGGCTGTCGGATATGAGGATGACTTGAACGTCTTGACCAATACACCTTCAGAGCCACGAACCTCAAGGGTAAGTGCAGAACCGGAGATGGAGAGGACAGCGTCTTCGCTACCGGAATAGCTGACGCTCAGCCCGACAGGTGCAACTTGAATGCGCTGACTCAGTCCGCTCTCGAAGTCAACACCAAGGTTAAACCCGCTGTTGACAATAAAAGCGCCAGCTCCAACAAGAAGGAGGACTATTGCCAGGATCCAAGCAAACCAACGGTAACTGATGACAGGAATATCTTTCTTAGGCATTTAGTTTTTCCTCCAGCTGATGTGCAACTTTTTGCCTTCACGGTCGGCAACGGTTGCATCAATAATCAAGTGAGACACAAACAGTGCGGTAAAGACCGAACTGACAATACCAATTGCTAAGGTATTGGCAAATCCCTTTACAGAACTGGTACCGAGCTGAGAGAGGACCAGAGCCGCAATGATGGTCGTGATGTTTGCATCCATGACTGTCCAGAACGCCTTGCCGAAACCTGCCTTGATGGAAGCGGTGTCGCTCTTGCCCATCCGCATCTCTTCCTTGATACGCTCAAAGATGATTACGTTGGTATCGACAGCCATACCGAGCGTCAGGATAAGACCTGCCACACTGGTAAGGGTCAAGGTAAAGTTGAAAGCGGAAAGCACGGCGATCATGATGACCATGTTGAACAGCAGGGCAAGGTTGGCTACCAGGCCGCTGAGGCTGTAATAAGCGAACATGACGATAACGACCAGGAGAAGGCCAAGAGCAATAGCCTTCAGGCCTGCAGAGACAGCATCCTCACCAAGGGTTGCTCCAACAGCTTGCTGGCTGGAAACAGTCAGCTCGATGGGAAGAGCAGCTGTGCGCAGGACAATAGCGAGGTCATTGGCTTCTGCAGCAGTGAACCCGGAAATCTGTACGGAACTACGGATCCCTTGGGTGATGGTTGCCATCGCCTTGACCTTACCGTCCATGACCACTGCAAGAGTATCGTTAACGTGTGTGGATGTCAGCTTGTAGAAGATATCCCCACCGACCTTATCAAGCTGGAAATTTACCACGGGACGTCCGGTGATGCCATCGGTACTGGTTGTTGCACTTTCAAGATGACTGCCGTCGAGGCCGACCTCTTCTTCAATGACAACATACCGTTCCAACTCATCAATGCCGTAACTGTCGCTCACGTAGTATCCTGCTGCGATTTTACCTGCAGGAAGGAAATCTGGTTGCTTCAAGGAACCGGCATCGGTATAGACTTCAGATGGGTTTGCCTTATAGTAGGCGGTCAGCTCATCGGTAAGGGATGTGTCGACAATCTTGAACTCCAAGGAGCCCTTGCCCCTGAGGAAGGAGTTTACCCTCTCAGGATCGGCAGCACCGGGGATCTCAATGAGAATCTGGTCGGTTCCCTGCAACCTGATGACAGGTTCGCTGACACCAAACTGGTCAATACGTTTCTCAAGGATCTCAATGTCCTGCTTGACGGCCGCACTGACTTGGGCAGCGGAAGCGGAAGCGCCTCTCTTTGCCTCAAAGGACTCGACATCAGCTTCCAAAAGGATGCTCATGCCGCCCCTCAGGTCCAAGCCAAGCTGCAACGCCTTGCCGCTCAATGTCTTGAGCCCGAGAAGTTCGGTACGATAATACTCTTCACAGGTATCGAAGAGACCCTGCTCATTGTAGAATCCGCCAAACAGGGCTTCCATGGTCCATGTCTTGGGCACAGGCTTTTTCATGGCCTTATAGTTGGCCTTTGCCTGCGCTTTCAGATATCCATACTCGCTAGGAAGAATGGTAAGGGGATCCTTCGCCACCAATTCCTTTAATGCACGAAGGTCCCGCGAAGCTTGTCCGCGTGAATATTCCTTGATCTGCACGTTCGAGCCTGTTGCCAATTCTTTGGTGCTCTGAGGTACTCCGCCGTACCACTTGAAAGTAGGATACAGGAAGAACCCACACATCAAGATCACCAGCAGAACAATCACCAGACGACTCCGTTTTTTCATGATACTCTCCAGATTGTCTCTATAGTTTATTTATTAGTGTCTTTTTCGGGGGCCGTCTCGACAACGGTCGCATCAGTAGCCTCTTTCTTAGCCTTTGCCTTAGACTTCTTGGAAGCAGGAGCCTTCTGCTCTTTAACTTCTTCAACAACGGCCTCTTCAGCTGCTTCCTTTTCAGGGGCGGCGACCTTTTCAACCGGTGCTTTCTTCTTGGAAGAGACGGTTTCAGCCTTACGGTTCAAAATAGTACTGATTGCACTTCTGGAGAACTCGAGGCGGGTGTTATCGTCAACCTTCACCACAATGGAAGTCTCCTTCACAACAACGACAGTTCCATGGATTCCTCCGATGGAAACGATCTTGTCACCTTTCTTGACAGATGCGAGCATCTCTTTGGTTTCCTTGTCTCGCTTTTTCTGCGGGCGAATAATAAGGAAGTAGAAGATGACGATGATGAGACCAAATGTAACGAACGTGGTCATCATGGAACCAGAAGAACCTGCAGCACCCTCGGGGGTGGCCATAGCGCTAAGTAATGACAACATGGATATATCCTCACTTTGATAGAACACGGATGTAGGAAACAAGTGTAAAAACAATTTTACAGCAAAATTTCCAAGTACCGGTTAAAGTAGCATGTTCAAGCTATGGTAGTCAAGTTTTACCATTCGAACAAAAATCATGCGACAAACATGAAGAAGGCCGCAAAGAATTGCTTCCTTGCGGCCTTCCTCTCAATGTAACCTTACATCATTCCGCCCATACCGTCTGCTCCGGAGGGCATTGGGGGTGCTGGTGCGGGAATATCAGTGATAGCACATTCGGTGGTAAGGATCAGAGCCGCGATGGATGCAGCATTCTGCAACGCACTGCGGGTAACCTTTACAGGGTCAATGATTCCACTCTCAAACATATTTACCCATTTGAGAATTTCAGCATCGAAGCCCCTTCCGACACTTTCATGCTTGCACTTGTCTGCGATGAGCGAGCCGTCAAGGCCTGCATTCTCCGCAATCTGACGAATTGGCTCCTCAAGAGCACGGCGCACAATCTTGTAGCCGATCTGCTCTTCGTCAGTAAGCTTGGAAAGATCATACTCGCCAAGGGCTTTAGCAGCCTGGACAAGGGCAACTCCACCGCCGGGAATCACTCCCTCCTCGATGGCAGCACGAGTGGCGCTGAGGGCATCCTCAACCCTGTGCTTCTTCTCCTTAAGCTCAACCTCGGTAGCGGCTCCAACATTCAAAACAGCTACTCCGCCTGCAAGCTTTGCAAGTCTTTCCTGCAATTTCTCACGGTCGTAATCACTGGTGGTATCGCCGATCTGCACCTTGATCTGTGCAATGCGGTCCTTGATTTCAGACTGTTTGCCATTGCCGTTGATGATAGTGGTGTTCTCTTTCTCAACCTTGATGCTCTTCGCCCTACCAAGCTGGGTAAGGTCTGCATTCTCAAGTTTCAGGCCGAGTTCTTCGCTGATGACCTCACCACCGGTGAGCACTGCGATATCCTCAAGCATTGCCTTTCTTCGGTCGCCAAAGCCAGGAGCCTTGACAGCTACAACGTTAAGAATCCCACGGACGCTGTTGACAACCAGGGTTGCTAGAGCTTCTCCGTCGACATCCTCTGCAATGATAAGCAGGGGCTTGTTGGTCTGTGCAACCTTCTCGAGGACAGGAAGCAGTTCCTTCATGTTGGAAATCTTCTTGTCGTAGATGAGGATGAAGGGATCATCCATGACTGTGGTCATGGTTTCACGGTTATTGCAGAAGTAGGCGGAAAGATATCCGCGGTCGAACTGCATACCTTCCACAAAATCTGTGGTGGTTTCGATGGTCTTGGACTCTTCAACCGTGATGACACCGTCGAGGCCGACCTTCTCCATTGCATTGGCGATTTCATCACCGATGGTCCGGTCATTATTGGCACTGATGGAGGCGACCTGAGCGATCTCTTCCTTGTCCTTGATCATCTTTGCCTGTTTCTTGATCTCGACAACAGCATCGTTGACGGCTTTGTCGATGCCACGGCGGATACCCATAGGGTTGACTCCTGCTGCGACACTCTTCATGCCTTCCTTGGTTATAGACCAAGCGAGAACAGTGGCGGTGGTGGTACCATCACCGGCAACATCGTTGGTTTTGGTTGCGACTTCCTTGAGAAGCTGTGCGCCCATGTTTTCGAACGGGTCCTCAAGCTCAATCTCACGAGCTACAGAAACACCGTCTTTGGTTACGGTGGGAGCACCGAACTTCTTGTCAATCACAACCAGACGTCCCTTGGGACCGAGGGTTGCCATCACTGCACGGGAAATCTTCTCGACACCTGCGACTAAAGATTTGCGTGCCTCTTCATTGAACTGTAATTGTTTTGCCATAATTTATATCCTCACTTAAGAATATGTGGTCTAAAATATTTAGGGGAGGACCATATTCAATCCCACCGTAAAATAACATACAAATAAAAATGGAGAGAAGCAAGTGGATAGGAACAAATTATCCTATAACGAGCACAAGGGAAGCTGCAAGCAGCGTTGCGATCACATTGCTCATCAAATTTACCAGATCATTGTCAACCCAACGGATTCCCCGTTCCAAAGGCAATTCCCTTCCTCCGACAGTAGGGTGTTCTGTAAGGCAGCCACCCTCCTGGTCATAGTAGTGGGCCTGAACGGTAGCACCTAAAGCGCTATCCATAAGGCACCCGAAGAAACCGCTGGCTGCAACTATCGAGGCGTAGGCAAGGCTCTTGCCGCTGAGAGGAAGGAAGTTACTCATCCAATAGAGTGCGATGAACAGTGCCCCCAAAAGGCCCGCAACACTACCTAGGGCACTGACTGCCCCAGAGAGACCGGGCTTCATCTTCCTTCCTGTGATGATGGAGACCGGCTCCGATCTGGAAAGGATCCCTATCTCACCGGCGAATGTATCGCTTGCCGCTTCAGCCACACTTGAGCCGAACATCACCAAGGCGACCATGGAGGGGGAGAGAGCATACAGCACTGCCGCGACGAGGGCCATGCCCCCATTTGCAAAGACTTGCATCCCATCCCTACGGCTGCCTTTCTTCTGAATGCCATCAGCATCAACTTTGGAGCGTATTTTAGAGAATTTGCTCAATACCCCTGCAAACAGGAAAAACAACAGCATGGTGGTCAAAGCTCCGAAGCCGAGCAGGTAGGTAATGCCAAACCCAATAAAGAAAGCCACTGCAGCGCCGCTGAGAGTGAGTTGCCTCGCCTTATAGGAGACTAAGGAAAAAAGTAGCATGATCAGGGCCACATACCAGAAAGAGTACGGCAAATCGAAGAACCAGAGGTCAAACATATTGGTGAAGGAGCCGGAAACGGGGACTAGGTTCATACGAACGCCCCTACCAGGAACGCCACAAGCATGGGAACGGTAATGTTGTCCAACCCTAGCGGTGTTATTGCCTCAACGAAAGAGGCAAGCAGCGCAACAAGCAGAGTGATCCCTACCACGCTTCCCATCGGAAGAGTCGTAGTCAGGAGCGCTATGAAGGTTACGAGAAAGCTGACAAGGAACATCACGAGCGTTCCGAGCCAAGTCTTCCCTCCAGTTGGCAGGGCAATCTTGCGCTTGCCCCACTTGCGTCCGATCAGGGCAGCCAGACCGTCACCATAGCCCATGACCAGCACTCCGATCGTACAGGCAATGACAGGAAGGAAGCCTTGGTACTGGAATATCACCAATATGAGGAGAGTCACCGGAAAGTATATGAGTCCGTAGTTACGCTTCCTATCGTCCATACCAATGAACCGACCCCAATTCAGGAAGGTGAAAAGGCTGTTGGCAATAATGAAGAAGATAGGCCCTACCAGGGCATAGGAGAGTGTGGTAAAGAGTGCTATCGCAATAAACCACCAGTTAGAAACACCTATATGGATTATCTTGCGCATGGTTTCACTACTTATAGCTGTCTTTTTTCCCAGTAAAAAGGCAAAGACAATAACAAAGCCAAGGAAGGCAAAAGAAGCTATCAATCCGACAATATTACTATTCATGTAAAGTATCATGCTGTTATGGCCAAAGAAATGCAAGGGCAATTGTATCGTGAATATCAAAAAATCGGTGTAGTCTGGAATTGACAGGTCACCAAGCGCATGCTACCGTTTATTTGCTTTAGTTTTTGTGTTGCAGTTGGTCCGTTATCTATTATCTTACGAGTGCGTTACTGAATCTCTCCCACAGACAGGTAAAAGTTCAAGACTGCGCCAAATAAAGCAATTATCGTAGTGTACAGGCTAAGCCTGTGAAGGACGCTTTAATGGCAAAGAAAATCTATGTTGGTAACATGAGTTACAACACTTCCGAAGAAGAACTTCGGGACCTGTTTGCACAGTACGGAACAGTACTTAGTGCTAATATCATCATTGACCGCGAGACCCGCCGCCCCAAGGGGTTTGCATTCGTAGAGATGGAAGAGGATTCAGCAGCTGATGCAGCTATCTCCCAACTCGATGGGACTGACCTCGGTGGACGCAATCTTCGTGTGAACGAGGCAATTGCAAAACCTCGCCCGGAGCACAACAACTACCGTAACTAAGTTAGGGAAGTTTTCGCCACATATGATTCAGTAATGGGAACGGAGCCGAAAGGCTCCGTTTTATCGTTCCCTGGCTTGGACTACCCCTTCTCAAGGGGAGAGAACCGGCTGACACTCAGGCCTTCCTTGACAACGGACGAAACAAACATCTCATAAGGACGGACCCAGAGGTCCTCAGACCCCTCAGGACGGTATAGCACCATGGTCTGTAGTGTCTCGCTGTTGATGACCGTATCGACCACCTCATAAAGACCGCCCTTGAAATGCCTGTACCATCCTTTCTTAAGATGCTTCCGCTCGACCTCCTGTCTTACCATGCGCCTCCTCCTCCGCCTCCGAAGCCGCCGCCACTGAAGCCGCCACCGCCAAAGGAGGATCGGACACCGCCGCCGGCACCACTTTTTGCCTGGGAGTAAATTGCATGTTCCATGACGTTGGTATGAATCCTACGTGACAAGGAACTGTAGAAAAGGGCATTGAAAGCGAGGTTCTGTCCATAATACCAGGAGGGGGGATTGAGGGCGATGGTAGAGAATTTCTTGGCCCACTTATCCTCGAGCCCAAGCACTGTGGCATAGCCGAGCACATGGTAGAAGAGTTCGGGGTCTTCATCGATCATCATCTTGAGCTTATCCACCTCAACCTTGCTGATGAAATCACGGTAGCCTATGGTCTGTTCCAACATCTTGTGGGCGTAGGCACTGCGCTTGGCGGTGACCACTGCCAAGAATGAGAGGTATGCGGGGAAAAGAACAACAGCAATGCCCATCAGCATCGAGAATGCCGGCCCATTGTCCAGTACCCCGTACAGAATGATGATTGCCGCGACATAGCCAAAAATGCAAAGAAGGGCCAATGCCACCATCTTGATAAACTTCGTAAACTTTCCACGCATCTCCCAATCAGAGGTCAGCCTGTAGGCAATGACAGCACTCATGCTAGCGCAAAAAAGGCCCAGAACCAGCAGGGCTACAGTGCCGCCTGCAAGATAACTGACGCTGCTTGCCAGAGCATTGGCCACTACGACAACTGCAGTCATAAGGAAGATGACCACTCTCTTTCTCTCGGCGACCGGATCGTTGAGCCGCCTCTCTTTCTTGAAATACGCAATGGTCTCTGCCCTAGCCTTCTCCATAGCCTTGCCAAACCTCTGCTTTTCAAGGTCCTTGAGAGTTACTCTCGTCCCGTCCCCTGCAGCAAAGAAGGCATCGAACAGATTCAGCTCATGCCTCTTGTCGGTCTGGGGGTCCTTCAGACGGTTGAAGGTGATCTTCTTCTTGCTCTCTTCCTCAATGGTAAGACAGCCCTGGTCGGCCCAGTAGAAGATCAGCGAGGTAAGGTCCTTGTTGTCCACTCGCCCGTCAGCAATAAAGCCGACCTCCAAAGGAGAGAACCCCTCTGGCGGATCAAATCGGACTACAGGGACAAACAGATCCTCCCGCCCGTACTTTTTGAAAAGCATGGTCGCAAAAATACTCGCGGCGATACCAAGCAGGACGGCAAGAATGGAAAAAGGGACGGTATAGTCCCGATGGAGCGTACCACCGGTAAAGTACCCCTCCTCCATCTGGACCCTGATCGTAAGCGCTTCCCCGGGATAGAGGTTCTCTGCCCTTCCTGTCAGTGTCTTCCTGTCAGCGGAAAGATTGAAGGTGCCCCTCTGCCCGGTCGAACCATACTCCCCTCCGGTAAGCCAGATCATGGAGGGGTCTATCGGTTTTGGAAACCTGATCTCAAAGGTGAAATCCTCAATGGTGCTCTGCCACCCCGGTCCCACCAGGTTGAAGTAGAGCTCATCATAGTCATCATAGTCATCGGCTCCTATATCATAGGTGTATTCTATGGTGTAAGCCTTTCTTCCAATGACCGTAGTATCAGCCGAACCGAGCCTGAAGGTGATGTAATCGCGTGAGACTGAGTCCTCGATCATGGGGTCGCTGCTCTTCAAATTCTCCAGTTTTATACGTTTCTTGCCAAACCGCACAGGTATCTCACGAAAGATACCGTGTCGGGCTGTGGAGAAGTTGGCGACAATGTTCTCCTCTATGGTATAGACACTGCTTTCAGACACCTCCAGGTCCAGATGATAGGACTCAAAGACGTAATCAGCGGCAAACAGGGAGAAGGTGGCCACAGACACCAGTAACAGGACCAGAACTCTTTTTCTATTCATTAGAATTTCACCTTGACGTTCGAACGTGCCTCTTCTTCAATGGTAAGGTATGGCTTCTTCGCAAAATGAGCCATTGATGCGACAAGAGAAGAGGGAAACACTTCGCATGTCGTATTGAAATGCTTGATGATGGCATTGTAGTACTTGCGGGCAGAGAGCAGCTGCTCTTCAATTTTCTGCAGTTGTTTCTGCAAGTCGAGGAACCCTTGGTTGGCCTTAAGGTCAGGATAGGCTTCGCTCAGGGCAAAAAGAGACTTCAGCGTAGAGGAGAAACCCTTGTTCGCCTCATCCTTCTCCACTGTACCTGTGGCACTCATAGCCTTGTTCCTGGCTTCAATGACAGCAGTGAGGGTCTCGCTCTCATGTTTAGCATACCCCTTGACTGTCTCGACAAGATTGGGGACGAGGTCATAGCGTTGTTTCAGATGGGCATCGATGGCCGACTCGGCCTCTTCGCCTTGGTTTCTCAATCTGACCAAACGGTTGTATATACTCACAAAATAGAGAGCCAACACCAATATAAGACCAATAATAACGAGAGAGATTACCATACGTCACTCCTTTATAATAAGAATAGGATGCTATACTCTCCCTCCCCGGTCAAGCGTTGCATCAAAAAAAGTGAGTCGTTCAATCTTGCATTGCACGCCATAGTGCTGTATCTTTATTCGTATATAGCGCATAAATATCCAATTCATGCGAAAGACAGGAGAAGCCATACAATGAGGCAACGACACAACCGTCTTACTGTTGTCAAGGAACTTATAAAGAGCAACAGGATAGACAACCAAGATACCCTGCTTGAAATGCTAAAAACCGAAGGGTACAGCGTAACTCAAGCAACCCTTTCCAGAGACCTGAAGATGCTGAAGGTCGGGAAGATTTCCGATGGGTGGTCAGGCTACTACTACGCTCTGCCCGACAATGATCTGATCAGCGAATCCGAGAAGAGCTACATACAGGATGTAAGAAGGGGAATCCTCTCCATCGAGTTTTCCGGCAACTTCGGAGTAATAAAAACCCGTCCGGGGCATGCGAACAGCGTGGGAATAGCCCTCGATGTCCTCGCCCTTCCTGAGATCTTAGGGACGCTTGCCGGAGACGACACTATCTTTGTAATCCTTCGTGAAGGGATGAACAAGGAAGATCTGCAAGACAGTTTCAAGACCCGTATTCCAGAAATCGAAGAGTAGCGCAGCCTTGCGTAACCAAGCCCCTCCTAGTACAATGGAGGGGTGTTTTTTGCATAAGGAGCCAGAGCATGAAATTTATCAATATTGACAAGACGGATGCATATACGCACCTGAAGACAATCCAACCCAAGGACCTTGCAACGGTGCTCGACAAAGAGCGCATCAATGAGTATCAGATCGAAGCTGCTTGCGGGCTCACCTACAACTATGCAGCCATGCCTGTTGATAACCAGAGTCTCGCAGTCCTGCAAAACCTCGCCGACGAGCAACAGCTTATTCAGAAATATCGTGCCATTCTCAGTGGTGAGGTGATGAATACAGGGGAAAATCGTCTGGTGCTGCACCATCTCACCCGCGGGCAGTTGCTCGGCAAGGTAATTGCTGACGGGGAGGACAAGGGCTCTTTCTACGCCGCTGAACTGAAGAGGGTCGAAGCCTTTTCAGAAAAAGTGCGTACCGCCCAGCTAGTGGGCTCCACAGGGAAACCCTTCAAGACTGTGGTCCAGATAGGTATTGGCGGAAGCGACCTAGGGCCGAGGGCACTCTATCTCGCCCTCAAGGGGTGGGCTACAGCCGAAGATATCACCCAGCTTGAAGGGCGGTTCATCAGCAATGTGGACCCCGATGACGCTGCAGAGGTGCTTGGGGACATGGACTTTGAGACGACCCTCTTCATTCTTGTCTCAAAGAGCGGCACCACACTGGAGACCCTTACCAACAGGGACCTGGTGCTCAAGGCCATCACAGATAGCGGCATACGGGGCATCAAGGCTGAGAAGCACATGGTAGCTGTCACCAGCAAGACCAGTCCCCTCGCCTCCTCTCCCTCCCTACTTGACGCCTTCTACATCGATGACTTTGTCGGTGGAAGATTCAGTTCCACCAGTGCGGTGGGAGCTGTGATCCTCTCCCTCGCCTTTGGATATCCCGCCTTCGCTCAATTTCTCAATGGGGCCCATGAGGCCGACCGTCTCGCTCTGGAGACGGATATCACCAAAAACGCAGCCCTCTGTGACGCCCTCATCGGTGTCTACCTGAGGAATGCTCTGGATATTCCCACCTCAGCGATACTTCCTTATGCGCAAGCGCTCACCCGCTTTCCTGCCCATTTGCAACAACTGGACATGGAGAGCAACGGCAAGAGCGTGAACAGAATGGGAGAAAAGCTCTCATACAGTACCGGTCCCATCATATTTGGTGAGCCAGGGACCAACGGGCAACACTCATTCTACCAGCTCCTGCACCAGGGAACAGATACGGTTCCCTTGCAGTTCATAGGATTTTCATCTTCCCAGTACGGTAAGGACATAGTGGTGGAGGACTCGACAAGCCAGACCAAGCTCATTGCAAATCTCGTCGCCCAGATCGTGGCCTTCGCTATGGGCAAAGAGGATAAGAATCTCAACAGGAACTTTGAAGGCAACCGTTATTCTTCGCTGCTCTATGCAGAAAAGCTCGAGCCCAAGACCCTCGGAGCCCTGCTCGCCCACTTCGAAAACAAGGTGATGTTCCAAGGCTTCGCCTGGAATCTCAACAGCTTCGACCAAGAGGGGGTACAGCTGGGGAAGGTACTTGCCACGAAGGTGCTCAACGGCTGTGAAGGGGACGAAGTGCTCAAGGCGTATGCCGACTTGTTTTAGAGAGGTCCTGCCTCTTTAAATCACTCCCCGTAACACTCCGTGATCGTGTTTCAGGACAGCTCAGGCTCCCTAGTTCAGGGAGCCTGAGCTGTTCCAGAACCCCTAAAGTTGAGCAGGGAAGGATAAATCACAGTATGATCGTCTCGCGGTTTTCCTCTCAGCCTCTAGGCGAAAGAGGGTATATTCATTATTATCGTTAGCAAGCTAACAATAAAAACAGAGGAGAACCCGTGTCGCGCAACACCCCCCATATAGTCCTGACACTGAAGATTCTCACCAATCTCTTTTCCCGTAAACTCGAAGAGGGTATTCGCAAAGAGGTAGGGAATCCCATCACTCCGGCACAGGCCCAGATCCTCAGTTTCTTCGGCAGGACCAAAAGGGTATCCATCCCACAGAGGGAGATTCAGAAGGAGTTTGGCATACGTGGCTCCACTGCAGCCAACATCCTTCGCCTGATGGAGAAAAACAATCTCATCTCTCGCTCCCCCAGAGCGACTGATGCCCGACAGAATATGGTCACACTGACCGAGACCTCACAAGAACTATGCAAACAGCACCTGGCCTTTTTCCAGGAGTTCGAACAGACCCTTCAAAGCGATTTGAGTGAGGAAGAACTGAAGCAGTTCTTCGCCATAACAGAGAAGCTCAAGAAGAATTTGGAGTAAAGAAGACAAATCATGTTACAGAATTTAAGAAAACAGACAAAAGGCTATAGGGTATTTGGATTTCTGACCTCACTGTTTGTGGTCCTGGAGGTGGTCATGGATGTGTTCATCCCCTATCTAATGGCCAATCTCATTGACCAGGGCATCGATGCTGGCAATATGGACCGTATCTGGTACTGGGGGGTGATCCTGCTGGGCTGTGCCCTCGTCGCACTCACTTTCGGAGTCCTATCGGGATTCTTCGCAGCAATAGCCTCTACAGGATTTGCAAAGAACCTCAGGCAGAAGATGTACTACTCAATCCAGGATTTTTCCTTTTCCAATATCGACAATTTCTCCTCTTCGAGCCTCATCACCCGTCTGACCACAGACGTTACCAACGTGCAAAGGGCCTACCAGATGATGATCAGGATAGCAGTGCGCAGCCCCTTTATGCTCGTCTTCAGCTTCATCATGGCAAGAAAGATCAACGCCAAGCTCTCCTTGGTCTATCTCGGGGCCATACCCTTGCTGGCCATAGGGATGGCCATCATCATCAAATTTGCCTATCCCCTTTTTGTACGGGTGTTCAAGACCTATGACAAGCTGAACTCCGTGGTGCAGGAAAACGTCAGGGGGGTACGGGTTGTAAAGGCTTTTGTACGCGAGGAGCATGAGACGGAGAAATTCAAAAAGGTCTCCGCCTCAATCTACGACGACTCCAGCAAGGCAGAGAAGATCGTTGCCTTCAACAGCCCCCTTATGCAGGGCCTGATGTATATCAGCCTGCTCGCCATATCCTTCTTTGGGGCTAGGCTCATTGTCAGTGATAGCATGACCACAGGACAGCTGATGAGCTTCATCACCTATACATCCCAGATACTCATGAGCCTGATGATGCTCTCGATGGTCTTCGTCATGATCACCATCAGCAGGGCATCGGCTTTCCGCATTGAAGAGGTGCTCGCTGAAAAGAGCGATCTTTTCGACAAGGAGGACGCTATCGCCACCGTTGCTGACGGAAGCATCGATTTTGATAAGGTAAGCTTCAGCTATACAAAAAGAGAGGACAAACTCTGTCTCAGGGATATAGACCTACATATCAAAAGCGGGGAGGTGGTTGGTATCATAGGCCCGACAGGTAGTGGAAAGACCAGTCTCATCCAGCTCATCCCCCGCCTATACGATGTATATTCGGGTTCGGTGAAGGTAGGCGGCATTGATGTCAGAGAGTACAAACTCGACTCCCTTAGGTGTGCTGTAAGTGTCGTACTGCAAAAGAGCACGCTCTTCTCCGGGACCATCAAGGAGAATCTCAGATGGGGAAATCTAGAGGCAACCGATGAACAGCTTATAGAGGCGTGCAAGATCGCACAGGCAGACACCTTTATCCGAAGTTTTCCCAATGGGTATGAAGCCCATGTAGAGCAGGATGGGTCCAACCTCTCCGGAGGACAGAAACAGAGACTCAGCATTGCCCGCTCCATATTGACACAACCGAAGGTACTCATCTTGGATGACTCGACCAGTGCGGTCGATACCCAGACCGATTCCCTCATCAGACGCGCTTTCAGGGAACAGCTGCAAGAGACGACCAAGATAATCATCTCCCAGAGGATAAACTCCGTAAAGGATGCGGACCAGATCGTAGTTCTCGACGAAGGCATGATCCAGGCTGTGGGGACACATGAGCAGTTGCTTACCACAAGTGAAATGTATCGTGAGATTTACGACTCCCAGAGCAGGGAGGAGGCATAATGAAGGCAAACAGACAAGAGACCAAAAAACTAAAAATCGACAAGAACACGATGCGCCGTCTTCTGGATTACATATTCATACCGTACAAGAAACGCTTCATCCTGGTTCTTATCAGCATTGTGGTAAGTGCTCTGGCAGGGGTCGGAGGATCGCTGTTCCTCCGTATCCTTATCGACGATTTCATTATCCCTCTCTCTAGGGAGACCAACCCCTCCTTTCTCCCCCTACTCAAGGCATTAGGCATAATGGCAAGTATCTACGCTTTAGGAGTAGTGGCAACTTTCCTTTATAACCGTCTTATGATCACCATCGCCCAGAGCGCCTTGAGAAATATCAGGGATGACATGTTCGCCCATATGCAGCACCTCAGCATCAGGTTTTTCGATACCAACGCCCATGGGGACCTCATGAGCCTTTACACCAACGATACTGATACGTTACGGCAGATGGTTACCCAAAGCATCCCAAACATATTCGCCTCCTCCCTTACGGTAATAGCCATATTCTTCGCCATGCTCTTTACCAGCTGGGCACTGACGGTGGTAGTGATATTTTCGCTTGTCGGTATGCTTTGGATCTCTTCAAAGATCGCAAGGCGGAGCGGCAAATATTTCATGGACCAGCAAAAGTCCTTAGCTAAAACCAATGGCTTCATCGAAGAGATGATTCACGGCCAAAAAGTCGTCAAAGTATTCACCTACGAGAAAGAGGCGGAAAAGTCTTTTGACAAGCTCAACGAGGAGCTTTTCAATAATGCAAACAGAGCTAACAGGTTTGCAAATATCCTGATGCCTATCATGGGAAACATCAGCTACATCCAGTATGTGTTCGTGGCCATTGCCGGAGGGATGCTGGCCATCAGCGGCTGGGGCGGCATCCTGACTCTTGGTGCCATCGCCACCTTCCTACAGCTGAGCAGGACCATCAACAGGCCTATCAACCAGATGGCACAGCAACTCAACGCCGTAGTCATGGCTATGGCCGGTGCAAAAAGAATCTTCGCCCTGCTTGATCAGAAACCAGAAGTCGATGATGGGCATGTCACCTTGGTAAACGCCACCTACGATGAAAATGGAGCGTTGAAGGAGACAGAGGAGAGGACCAACCTCTGGGCCTGGAAAGACTCCCAGAAGACAGGGGATGAAGTCTACACCAAGCTGGATGGGTATGTGCAGTTCTTTAACGTTGACTTTGGCTACAACGAGGATGAGCTTGTGCTCAAGGATGTATCCCTCTATGCCCGCCCTACCCACAAGATCGCCCTGGTAGGCGCAACAGGGGCTGGCAAGACAACCATCACCAACCTCATCAACCGCTTCTATGACCTGGATGACGGGAAGATCCGTTACGACGGCATCAACATCAACAAGATCAAGAAGGATGCCCTGAGGCGCTCCCTCGGGGTGGTCCTGCAGGATGTGAACCTTTTCACTGGGACTGTTATGGATAACATACGCTATGGAAGGCTGGATGCTACAGACCAAGAGGTCATCGAAGCGGCAAAGCTTGCCAATGCCGACTCCTTTATCCGCCTGCTTCCCCAAGGGTATGAATCCGAACTTGCCGGAGACGGATCCTCGCTGTCCCAAGGGCAGAGGCAGCTGATCTCCATAGCAAGGGCCATCGTAGCAAATCCTCCGGTGCTTATCCTTGATGAGGCAACCAGCAGCATCGATACGAGGACCGAAGCGATAGTCCAAAAAGGGATGGATGCCCTTATGGAAGGCAGGACGGTATTTGTCATTGCCCACCGCCTTTCCACCATCAAGAATGCCGATGTCATCATGGTACTCGAGCAAGGTCAGATCATAGAGCGGGGAACCCACGAGCAGCTGATGGACAAAAAAGGGCAGTACCAGAAGCTTTACACAGGAGTGTTTGAACTGGATTAAGAGGCAGAGACGAATAAAAGTCGCTTATGCTCCAGTTACGAAGCCCTAGCCACATGACGCACTCGAAAGAGTGCGTTCTTTGTATGGGGGATACTTCTGGCAGATTATTATTACAAGCCTTATATTTCAGACGAAGCCCTCTGGAAAAATGTCTGTTTTAGTATGATTAAAATTCCTATTTCACATTA
>DUPO01000021.1 GCA_012838275.1 Spirochaetales bacterium | reverse complement strand
TGGGAAGATAAAGCGCACAAAAGAGAGGGTTGTAGAGCTGGTATCCCTCTGTATTTCCAGATGCATCCGGCCCACGATCTTTTCACCGTTTCATCTATAATTATTCTCGCCATTATGATAGTGTCTACGCTTATGGACAGAAACCTCATAATCGGCCAGCTGCTTGGTCTGCTCACTGCAGTCTGTTTGGCACAAAACTCCCTTGTCTACCGCCACTTGGGCAACAAGGTGGGCTCTGATGCCGTCGCACATGTACGCATGTGGATAGCCCTGCCGGCAATTATCCTGCTGGCTTACTTCACCGAAGGGAGTTTCTTTCCCACCTCTCTCTCCGCCCAGACCTATCTGGTGCTCTTTGCCAGCGGGGTCATCGGATACTTCATCACCGACATGATGCTCTTTCATGCCTTTGTTTGGCTCGGCTCACGCGAATCGATGGTCATCATGACTCTCTCGCCGGTAGCGACGGCAATCTTCTCCTACTTTCTCTTTGCCGAGAGGCTCAAGCCGTTGCAGGTGCTGGGAATCCTCCTGACCATCCTTGGAGTCATCTACATGGTGGTGGGAGGCATGAGGATAAAGGGGGGAGAAGCCGAAGAGAAACAAAAGGCCAAGGGCATGCTCTTTGCGATCCTTGCTTCGATCCTGCAGTCAATCTCCTTACTGCTTGCAAAATACTCACTGGACTCCACCGGGCCGGTTACGACCAACCTCCTGAGAAACGTAGGGGGTCTGATGGCCTTCATCATCTACAGCTTCATCATCAGGAAAAATGCGCGTTCGCAATTCGCCGCTTTCAAAAACCCCAAACTGTTGCTGTTGCTCTTTTCTGCCGCAATGGCGGGACCGGTCCTGGGCATGTCCAGCCAGCTGAAAGCCTTTACCCTCGCACCGGTAGGAATCGTCACGACCATCACGCAAACAGCTCCGATACTTCTCTTGCCTATAGACAAGTTTGTCCTCAAGAAAAAGATAGCCATATCAAGTTTGGTGGGCACCATTGTCTCCATTATCGGGGTTGGTGTCCTATTTTTGGCTGCGTAGGGGGAGCCCAGGCGTATTGTACTCGCAATCCCATTTTGATACTCTAAGGGCATGAATGTACTTTCGTTGGAAAACATCTCGAAAACTCTCAATGAAGAGCCTCTGTTCACAGAGGTCAGTTTCGGTCTGGATAGCGGCGACCATGTGGGGCTCATCGGCCAAAACGGAACAGGAAAGTCCACTTTCCTACGCCTGCTGACAGGCGAGCTGCTCCCTGACAGCGGCACCATAGCAACTGCCCGGAAGAGTGAACTCATCATGCTTACCCAACAGATGGCATACACTGAAGAGGATACAGTGCGTTCCTATCTCTATAAGGGGGAAGGGAAACGCATCTCCCTGCTGAACGACTACCATACGGTAATTGGAAAAAAACAGGACAGCCAGACAAAGAGGGAACTTGCTGAGCTCACCGATCAACTTGACCTTACCCAGAGCTGGAACCTGGAAAGTGACTACACCTCCCTCCTAGGGGAACTCGGGCTCTACGACAAGATTGACGAGCCGATACGGAATCTGTCCGGTGGAATGCAGAAAAAGGTGGCAATAGCCCGGGTGCTCTGTGCAAAGCCCACTCTCCTGCTTCTGGACGAACCGACAAACCACCTCGATATCGAAACCATCGAGTGGTTGGAGAAATATCTTAAAGACAGCAGCATGACCATGATCGTTGTCACCCATGACCGCTACTTCCTCGATTCCGTATGCAACGCCATCCTGGAACTGGATCGGGGCAGCATGTATCTGCATCCGGGTTCCTTCACTGCCTTCCTCGAACGGAGGGCCCAACGCCTCTCGATGATGCAGAAGGAACAGGACCGGCTCTCTGTGGTCCTCCGCAGGGAACTTGAGTGGCTCAAGCGCGGGCCCAGGGCAAGGACCGGCAAGGATACCAACCGCCAGGACCGCATCAAGGGCATGCTCTCCGAACAGAAAGATGTATCGGAAACCGTTCAAAGCAATTTTTCCTCCTCAACCAGGAGGTTGGGAAAGAAGATCCTTGAGGTAGTCGACATCACAAAGCGATATGATGGCACCCCTGTCATTGCGGGTTTCTCCTACTCCTTCTCCCAAGGCCAGAAAATTGGCATAGTAGGGCCAAACGGCTCAGGCAAATCCACCCTGCTGGACCTTCTCTCCGGCCACACCAAGGCTGATTCCGGAGAGATCGATGTTGGAATCAACACTGTCTTCGGATACTACGACCAGGAGGGGCGCAACCTTTCCAGTGACAAGGGCGTTTTGGAGTTTGTCCAGGACATTAGCGAGAGGATCCTCCTCAGTGAAGGCCAGAGTGTCACAGCTGCACGGTTTTTGGAGATCTTCGGGTTTCCCGCATCCATGCATAGGAGCTCCATCGCAACCCTATCGGGTGGAGAGAAACGGAGGCTCTACCTCATCTCCCGCCTGGTGAGCAACCCCAACTTCCTGATGCTGGACGAACCGACAAATGACCTGGACCTGCCTACCATGGAGAACCTGGAGCAGTATGTGCAGGACTTCAGCGGTTGCACCCTGGTCGTTTCCCACGACAGGGCCTTTCTCGACCTGACGTGCGACGAACTCTTTGTCCTGGACATGGAGGGAAACGTCTCATTCTATCCGGGACCGTACAGCGAGTGGAGAGCTGCTGAAAAGGCACATCAGGAGCAGCTGAAAAAAGAAGAGCTACACCAGAGAGCCACTTCAGAAAGAAAAAGCAAGGCTGACCCGGTTTCGAGGAAAAACGAGAAAAAAGGGCTGAGCTTCCGGGAAAAAAAGGAACTTGAAGAGCTGAACCATGAGATGGAAGCCCTGCATGCCCTACAAAAAAACCTGGAGGACAGTTTTTCTGATGCCCAGGAGACCCCTCTCGGCACCTTGGCGGAAAGGACCGAGACCTATCATGCCAATGTCGGGAAGCTGGAAGAGATGGAAGACCGATGGCTGGAGCTCTCGGAAAAGGAGTAGACCATGAAACACAGAAGTCTGCTCATTGTCCTGATGCTCATCTGCTTGAACCCCCTTAGTGCGTTCAAGGTCACCCACCTCCATATGGGAACAGGCAACGATTGGTATACCATGGGTCTTGGTGACAACCTCGATGACGGGCTCTCCTTCGGTGGGCACCTGATGGTTGCGATCGACAACTTGGCCTTCCTCAAGATTGATGCGCTGGGTTTCACAGATAGGGCAAACACCGGCTATCGCTACGACCAGATCAACATAAACCTCAACTCCCCGCTCACCTTCGCCTTGGCGGGCATCACCTATACGGTGACCCCGTTGGTCGGTATGACCCTTGCCGGCGATTTTGATTTCGAAAGGGTGCAGAACAACGTGCACCGGGGCCTCAACCTTGCTGGTCTGGACCTTCCCTATGACAATACGGAGACACAATACCATCTCAACCTGGGATCGACCTTAGAAGGGACGTTCCCCTTAGGGTGGATACGGGTGGGTCTGCAAGCATCCTACCTGCATACCTTCGGCAGGGAGAACTCCCTGCAGACCGTTGCCGTCATGAAATTCGGCAGTTCCCTCACCTTGAAGGCAGGCTACTCCCTCATGCATAATCTTACAGGGGGAGAGGCCCACCAATCGATGATGGACCGCCTCAGCGGGCCGACCTTTTCCTACTATTTTGACGGAGGGCTGGTCACCAACTCCTGGATATTCCATGCAAACAGCGGTTCATCCTACGGAGTCATCGGAATCGATGTGATGCAGCTGTTCCAACCGGCCAGCTATGACCACTCCGACTTCGTCTACTCCCTGGACTCCCTGTATGACAAGTTTGGCCACTCGAACAGATCCTTCTCCCTAGCCTTTGGTCCCATCATCATACAAACAAGGCATAAGAGCGGACCCATGAAAAATGACACAGAGGGTTCGAACCGGCGCATGACCGTCGCATCCTGGATGATGGGGTATCAGAAGGAGTGGGAGGCGACCGCTCTTGTCTACCCCTATCTGAAGTCCTTGTGGGGCTTCCAGAGGTTCAACCTGTACCAGCCAGTGCCGTACAACACCCTTACCGAAGAGATCAGACCCGCCATAGCCCTGGAGGCAGGGATCAAGTTTGGAAGGGACGGACAGTGGGTGGCTAAAAACAACTCCTACCGTCCGCGAATTTCCGCCCTGATCAAATATGTCCTTGACACCAGGACCCTGAAGCAGAGTGTGGAAAGTGTCTTTGCCCCGCACATCGGACCTTGGATTTTTTTGGTGGGATTCGGGCTGGACATCGGACACGACCCCCACTGACCTAGAGGCCGGGCGTATCCTCAGTCACCATCACGGCCTTGCCGTTGAGACCGACTGAGAGTGAGAACGCCCCATCCCCGAGCCTGTAGGCCAAGGCTACAAAGGGTTTGATATTCAAACCGCTGCCCAACACAACCGAAGCGGTAATCCTTGCTGAAAAAACAATCTCTTCATCCCATAGCAGAGAGGCCCCCTTCAGATAGAGAGCGCTCTGGGCAGAGAGGGAGAGGCCGATCCCCGTCATCCCCCCATAGGGGATGGGGAGGTCTGGCAAACCAAGGGGGATATGGTAATAGAGGGAGAGGCGCCCCTTGGCCTCCCCATCAAGACCCTCATCTTTGAACCCTTCGTACAACAGGGCATCTTTAAGGCTGCCACTGCTGTCAGTGACGGCATCAAGTTGCATGCCAAGCATCTGGGAGGAAGAGAAAAGTCTGGCCTGCCCTGCCAATGAACCGAAGATGCGTGCCTGCGATACAGCCACCGAATTCAGACCTATGATCTGTCCACCGACCGAGGTGAAACCAAAGGGGGCGCCGAAAAAATCCTTAGGGTTCGGACGACCGCTCACTTGGAATCGAAGGGATGTTGAGAAAGAGTAGAGAAGATTTGAGTTGCTGGTGATGAGAGTTAGGGAACTCTGAAGGGAGAGAAGCTTGAAATCATACAAGCCGGGACGGTAGAGCAAAGGAAAGGATAGGGCGACAGAGGCCGTACGCTCCTTTTCAAAGATGAAATTCAATCCTAGCGAATAGGGCCCCGGCCTATACAGGTAATCAACGTTGCCCACAACTTGTGCATTGGCAATATCCCATCCGATTTGAGCTGTGAGAAGCTGTCGCCTGAGAAGGCTCTGACTGTGGATCCAAAGTCCGGGTTGCAGTGAATTTTCGCTGACAAAGGGAAAGGGAAGGACAAGATTGAGACGGGGATAATCGACAAAGCCTTTGCTGGAAAATATGATCTCCTGCCCTTCCTGCTGTTTGGCATCGGGCTCTTGGAGGGTTACGGTAACGGGGGAGAGCCGGGCAATATCCGCCCGTTTCAAGGCGACTCCTTCAGCCCTGTAGGTCTCGTAGAGAATGGCTCCACCGTCGAGGCGAGCCTTCAGGACTCCCTGAGGGTCCGAAAGCATGTGTGTGATAACACCCGTTACCATGTCATACCTGTACAGAGCCAGAAAACCCGTATCATCGGAGACAAAGAACAAGCTCCGCTCATCTGCAAACAACGGGGAACGGATCTCACTTCTGGTCGGAGGGACCAAGGTTGTCACCCTACCCTCCCTGTCAACAGCTATCAGGGCTGAGTTCCCCTCTACAACCTCCACCACTACGACAGTGTCGTCCTTTGCCAAGGCAGGCTCAAAGACAGAACCCAAAGGGTTGTCATATAGGACGGTCGTCTTACCTGTCACCGGCTCAATGCTTACAAGGGTGTGCCTGTCCCCTGTGCGCCTGATGGCAATGAGGAGCGTCCCGTCCTCACTGAGCAGGGGCTGAAAGAGCATCTCCTTATGGGTTATCCGTCTGAAGGAATCAGAGGGGAAGTGGTAGAGCATGAGGTCGCTATAGCTGGCAGGAGCAAGAGGGATCGATGAAACATGATAGGGGTCAGCCCAGGCAAAGGAGAAGAGTGCACCATCGGAGGTGAGTGATATCGAGTCATGGTCGATGAAAGGCAGGCTCTTCAGCTCTTCAACCGATCCATCCGGGGTGTAGCGGACCAAGGCCCCTCCTCTCTTTAGGGTGTGGGAAAACCCAAGCAGGCCGGGACCTGTAGGTTCAGGAAGATAATAGTCACCCAGACTGTCCGGTGAAAACAGGACTCCTGGGGAGGGGTATTGTGGCAGCTCCTTTCTTTGCTCCTCTACGGCCAAGTCAAAGAGCTCTTTGCTTGAAAAGCCCGTCTCTTTCTTGAGAGCGCCATTGAGGCCGAAAAAAGGAAACCAGGCAAAGGTGGAATTCACCCTTGCAAAACTCTCTTTTCCATAGTGACGGGTAAGGTAGTCGACCATGAGGTAGCCTGTACTGTAAATCCTTCCAGAAGGAGGGTAACTGGAATTGTAACGCCCTTGGGAGAGAGTCCAAAGGGAGTCCTCCAGCATGGGGGATTGCCAGCTCAGGGCGAACAGCGGGGAGTCGCCACGCCCTCCCTTCGCATACTCGCTCTCTGCATATGTGGTTATCCCCTCCACCCACCACAGAGGCATCAGAGCTGTGTTCATCGCAGGAATTTCAGGTCCCAAGAAAAACAGGTACTTGGCTGGACCTATGGGAGAGGTAAGATGTAGGTAGTGAGTCAATTCATGTGTATAGAGGCTTCTTAGCCAGGAAGCCGAACGTGAGCCGAGGAAGCGGTCCGTCGGGCTGCTCAGATAGAGGGTGATGGATGCGGGGAAGGGGGAGAAAAAACCGTTGGAATGGGCAGGTCTGCCTGCAAGCAGTACCGGAACTTTCTTGTCCGGCTTATGGTCGAGCAGGGAGGCAAGCTCAAGAAACACCTCATCGGCAAACGATGCGACAGTTTGGGCATGCTCTTCATCCCTCCCCTCAAAGATGATGGAGGTGTACTCTGTCTCTATCCTGTTCCATGACCCTGCACCCAGAGTGCAACCCAACATACCCAGAAGCACTATGGACAACATGAATCTCTTCATCCGCAACCTCTCTATCGCCCAACTTTACACCAACCAGACCAGTTTGCAAACCTTTGGGGTGTGTGGCAAAAAACCTTTCCTGCTGTAGAATGGCGTATATACATTTCTGAGGGAGACTTTCATTGCAAGACAGAGCAGCAAGCACAATCATTAAGAAACAACCTTTCATCTCCACCCTACCCTTCTATTACGGGTGGGTTATTCTCGTAGTCGGTGCGATCGGGGTGCTGGCAAGCATACCCGGTCAGACCATGGGCGTTTCGGTTTTCACTGACCACTATATCAGGGAACTCTCACTCACACGGGTAGGAGTATCAGGATCCTACATGGTAGGCACGCTGGCAAGCAGCCTCATCATCCCATTTGCAGGCATATTCTATGACAAGAAGGGGGCCCGGCTCACCGCAGGGATCGCCACCTTTTTCCTTGGGCTGTTCCTCCTTCTCCTGGCATTCTCCCATACCATCGTAGGCAAACTCTCAAGCACCCTCTCCCTCCCCGCCCCCCTGGTGACCATGGTCGTCCTGACACTGGGATTCTTCGGGATCAGATTCTTCGGCCAAGGGGTGCTTACCCTAGTGTCCAGAGGGATGGTCGCCCGTTGGTTCTCCTCACGTAGGGGCCTCGCAGTCGGCCTCATGGGACTGGTGACAGCGTTCGGCTTCTCCTACGCCCCACAACCTCTGCAAGGTCTTATAGACTCACTGGGCTGGAGTGGTGCTTTGATAGCCCTGGCTTCCTTGCTATTGGGTGTGTTCCTACCTCTGTTCCTCCTTACCTTCCGCTCTGACCCCGCATCATGTTCAATGGAGATCGAACAGGGAATGACCGTGCGCAAACAGTCAACGAGGACCAGTGTCGGTGACGCACTGGAGCAAAAGGACATCGCCGATGCGCGCAAGGAAGGGCGGTTCTGGCTTATCCTGCTCACTATGGGCTTCTCCGCCCTCTTCACTACGGCTTTTACCTTTCACGTCGTCTCAATCTTCTCCGAGTTCGGGCAATCCGCACAGGAGGCTGTCTCGATCTTCCTTCCCATCTCGGTGATATCAGTCATCGCCCGGTTCGGAGGAAGTTATCTCAGCGACAGGTTCCCTATAAAAGGGCTCTATGTGGTCTTCGGCGCCTCGCTTTTCCTCACCTCACTCTCTTTGGTATTTTTCTCCATCCCACTGGTCCGGATCTTATTCCTCCTCCCCTACGGCATCGCCTCGGGGTTGTTTGGAATGCTGAACATCGTCACTTGGCCCAAGCTCTACGGAAGGGAGCATATTGGAGCCATCAGTGGCTTTGCCATGTCCTTCCATGTAGCAGGAAGCGCTTTGGGACCTTGGTTCTTCAGCCTCATCTACCAACTGTTCGGATCGTACAGGAATGCAGGCACAGCCGGGGCGATTTTCACCTTGGCATTGACGATAATCCTGATACTGACGAAGTTCAGGCATGTTGAGACAGAGTAGGACGGCCCTGTTCGCGCAATACTGAAGAATAGGGCTTCCTGCTCAGTAAAAACAGATGGTTGGCCTCTCGACAACAAACCTGCCCAGAAGGCAGGTTTGTTGTGTATCAATACCATATTGAGAATAGTGAGGGATTTGCTACGAGGCCCTCTTTCTTTAGGCTATCTCGTGAATCCAACCCTCCGGGGCTTCAATCCTGCCCATCTGGATACCGGTAAGGGTATCGTAGAGCTTCTTGGTGATCGGGCCCATACTCTCCATGCCGCTAGCCATCTCAATGACACCATCACCGGTAGTTATGGATCCAATGGGTGAGACTACAGCGGCGGTGCCACACAAGCCACCCTCCTTGAATGAACTCACTTCAGAGAGAGGAATATCACGCTCTTCAGTCTCCAGATTCAAGTAGTGTTTCGCAACATACATCAGCGATCGTCGGGTGATGGAGGGCAGGATCGTAGGACTCTTGGGAGTGACCACCTTGTTATCCTCGGTGATGAAGATGAAGTTGGCCCCTCCTGTCTCCTCCACCTTGGTGCGGGTAGCCGCATCAAGGAAGACGTTTTCAGCGAATCCGTTCATATTAGCCTCGTTGCCAGCATAGAGGCTCATCGCATAGTTGAGACCGGCCTTGATATGCCCGGTGCCTTGCGGGGCAGCACGGTCATAAGGGCTGACCACAAGCTTCAAAGGCTTGACCCCTCCCTTGAAGTACGGGCCGACAGGGGTGCAGAACATCCGGAAAGTATATTCAGGAGAGGGGGCGACGCCGATGACGGCCCCGCTGCCATAGAGGAAAGGCCTGATATAGAGTGTAGCTCCGCTACCATAGGGAGGGACGTAGGCGAGGTTTGCCCTGACAAGCCTGTTAAGAGCATCGATAAAACGTCCTTCATCAAAGGCCGGCATCAGCAACCTTTTAGCGGTATCAGACATGCGCTTAGCATTCAGGTCCGGACGAAAGGCCACTACCCGGTCATCGGCTGTAGTATATACCTTCAACCCTTCAAAACAGGTCTGGGCATACTGCAGCACACCGGCGCTCTCGTTGAGGGTGACATTGGCATCTTCGACCATTTTCCCTTCATCCCAGACCCCTTCCTTCCAGAGGGAAACATAACGGCTATCGGTTTTAGAATAAGTAAAACCAAGGTTGCCCCAATCGATATTCTTTTTCACCATACAAGCAATCCTTCTGGTCAGAGCCGACCATCATCTGAGTACATTTTGGAGGAGTGTATCATTAACGTATGCATTATGTCTATTTATATGCAAAAAAAATACAGAAAAATACACAATTTTATACAAAACTCTTATAATTACCTAATTTTTCGTCAATAAAGCGTATATTATCATGCATATGGATTTAAGCAAACCCATTCTCATATTTCCGCTTGTATCCACATCCGGATCGGGTGCCTGCTCATGAGTATGATAAGATTTGCTTGCTGTATTCGGGTTTCAATGACACGCACAGATGCAGAGCATGCAATGCCCTACCCCTTCACCGCTCCTATCATGATGCCTTTGACAAAATATCTTTGCAGGAAGGGGTAGAGAACGATAATGGGAAGCGTACTGGTTATGATGACGGCGCTCTTTATGGAGATTGCAATTGTCGTCTTGTCCCCTGCCCCTGCGGCATCCCCCACCATGCTCGTGCCTGTGACTATGTTACGGAGGAAGAGCATGACAGGAAACTGGGAACTCTTGAGATAAATCAGCCCGTTGAACCAGTCGTTCCAGAAGAAGACCGCGGTGTAGAGCCCGACAGTGGCAAGGGCCGCCCCACTGAGAGGAAGGATGATTTTCAGGAGAATCCCGAAGTAGTCCAACCCGTCGATGATGGCCGCCTCTTCCATGTCTTCGGGTATGGTCCTGAAAAAATTAATCAGCAGTATCAGGTTGAACTGGTTGATGGCAAAGGGCAGCAACATCGCCCAGCGGGTGTTTATCAAGCCCAAGGATGAGACCAAAAGGTAGTTGGGTATGAGCCCACCTGTAAAGAACATGGAGAAGATCACCAGTTTCATCAGGGCCTTCTGGCCCTTGAGACGGGTTTTGCTCAATGGATAAGCGAAAAGAATCATCATGGCCAGGGAGATCCCGGTCCCTACAAACGTATAGAGGATGGTATTCCCGTACGCATGAAAAAAGTTCGGATAATTGAAAATCTGAAGATAGGATTCAAGGGTGAACCCTTTTGGCCAGAGAAAGACCTCATTGTTGATGATTGCCTTCGGACTGGATAGGGAGAGTGCTATCATATAGACAAAGGGAATCAGGCAGAGCAACAGGGAGGTCAGCATCACCAGGTTGACGAAAAGGTTGAAAAGGAAGTTTGAACGTGTCTTGTATTGTCTCATATCAGTAGATCCCATCGCCTGTGAGGCGTTTGCTCAGGCTATTGCTGCCAGCAACCAGGACGATCCCTATCAGGCCGCTGAAAAGCCCGATAGCCGTCGCATAGGAATAGTTCTGGTTGGCCAGACCGGTACGGTAGACCAAGGTGTCGATGATGTCGCTGACCATACTGTTGTCAGGGGTATACATGAGAAGGACCTTCTCAAAGCCAAGGGAGAGCAACCGTCCCACATTGAGGATCAGCATGACCATAATGGTGGGCATGATGGAGGGTATGGTGACAAACATGATCTGCTGGGCCTTGTTCGCCCCATCGATGGTCGCCGCCTCATAGAGGTCGGAAGGGATGCCGGTTATTGCCGCCAGATAGATGATGGCGGTCCAGCCGGTGTACTGCCACGTGTCCACCAGCACATATATCATGCGGAAGTATTTGCTGTCATTCATAAAATAAATTGCTTCCAGGCCGAACAGCCGCTCCCTGAGGATGTTGATGATGCCTGAAGAGGGAGAGAGAAGTTCACCCAGGATGGCTATGACCACCACAGTGGAGATGAAGCGCGGCATGTAGGAAACAGTCTGCACCACTCTCTTGAATGCAAGATGTCGGATTTCATTCACCAGGATGGCGAAGATGATGGGTATGGGGAAGTTGATGACCAGGTTGATCAGGCTCAGGATTAGCGTGTTCCGAAAGGCCCGCCAGAAGGCAGGATCCCCGAAGAACCTCCTGAAATATGTAAGGCCGACCCATTCGGTTCCCCACGCACCCATTCCCGGACGATAGCGACGAAATGCAAGGACGTTGCCTATCATCGGAGCATATTTGAAAACAAGAAAATACAGCAGGGGAAGAAGCAACATAAGATAGAGCTGCCAATACCTTGCGAAATATTTCTTGGTGGTAATAGTATTGACGTCCTTCCTTTTTTTCCTCATTCCTTCCTCCCCCATACTAGACGCCCTGACCAAAACACCGAGCAGGGCCTGTCATAAAACGCTCTATTACAGATTGTCGTTGTACAATGCTGCAAACTTTTCAATGCCCAGGTTCTTCATTTCACTGACATAGGCATTCCAATCACGGTCAATGTCCTTGCTGCCTGTCAGGAAAGCGGAGTTCCAGCGCTCGAAAGCATCGGAAAGAGGAGTCTGCAGGGACCCTGCATCCTCAGCCTGCCGGTCATCGAACTTAGCGTTGGGAGGAATGGCCTGGATGACGTTCCCCATCGCCTCAACCTCCTTGTTGATCCTGGCGTAGTTCGCATCATACTTGGTCATTTCACGTGCGTTGACCCAGACCATCTGTGTGACATCACTGCCACAGCCGTACTTCACCTGCAAACTCTTGTAGATGCCTTCACTGGAGTTGAGGATCTCAGGGACGAACTCAACCTTGCCGCCCTTCATGTTGTACGTGATCCCTTCGACGCCAAGACACCATATCGTAGAGTTTTCAGTGGAGAAGAACATCTCATCGACTGTCTTGACCAACTGCTCGAAATCCGCACGCTTGGAGGTCTTGTAAGGGAAGACTATCCCACTTCCGGTCTTACTCTTGGGCTGGTGGTGGGCTCCGGCAGGTCCGGCGAGAGCGGGATACATCTCCAGCTTGAAGCCTGGGATATTGCTGGTGGCGGTGACGCCTCCGATCTGGTCGTAGTAGGCATAGGTAGCCAGCGACTTGCCGGTGGCGAGTTTCTGGGACCACTTGTCCCCATCGATGGGTTCGGCCATCTCAGGATCGAGCAAACCCTCTGCATAGAGCTTGTGGAAGAATGATATGTAGCTCTTGTACTCTTCACTGATGGCTCCGGGGAAATAACGCTTGGCCTCATAGTCCCAGCTGAGGGTGTTGGTGCCGCTTGCACCATTCTTGCCCAAGGAGATTCCCCAAGCAGGCATGGTCATGCGGTACAGGACCCTTGGCCCCGCCAGAATGGTCAGAGGATAGGATGAGGGGTTGTTCTTCTTGAATACCTTCAGCACATCGTACAACTCGTCATAGGTCTTCGGAGCCTTCAGGTTGTACTTCTTGAGCAGGTCTTCACGCAAGATGAGCCCGCCATCATAGAATGGGACGTCAAACAACGCAGGTAGGAAGTAACGTTTGCCATCCTTCAGATTCAACTGGGCCACATCTTCCTCGATGCCGAACTCCTTGACCCGTGCATTGAAGTGTGGTGTCCACTCCTTGTAGTCACTGATGGGAACCAGAGCTCCGTTGAGAGCGAGGGCTGCATTCTCCCCCTTGGTGGACTGATAGAGAATGACATCCGGGGCGTTGGTTCCGGTATTGAGAGCCAATGATACCTTTGTCTGGTAGTCCGCAATGGGGATGACCTCAAATTCAACATCGGCGTTCACCCGCTTCTGCACCTCAGTGACCGTCAGCCAATCCTGCTTGAACGGTAGCGTAGCATTGTCCGAGTAGTACAGGGAGAATTTGATAGGTCCCTCACTCTTTTTTTCTTGCACCCCTTGGGCACTCAGGGTAAGTGCAACTGTCATGATAAGCAACAGGGAAATCAATAGGGTTTTTTTCATAGACCCCTCCTTTCGTATTTGAAAAACCGCATCGCGGTATTCATACAACTATTCACTCAAGGCACGTACGACGCTAAGCAGGGAGAGTGAGGAACTCCCCTACATTATAGGCATTGATTTGGCTATAGAGCAACAAACATTTTTACTTTTTTAAAATATTACAGTGAAAATATTTTTCACTCAAAGGAGAATCTTCCCCATAACCACTGGGTGTGATGCTCCGGTAGCCCCTATCAGGGTATTGGTATTGCCACATACCGCCTCATTGGCAAGAATCGCAAATGCCACAGCCTCCTTGCTGTCGCTGTCCGACCCGACTTCCTCCTGGGTCAGCACCTCGGTTTCAGGCAGGAGACGCCTTAGGGAACCGAGCAGACTCATGTTGTGACTCCCACCCCCGCTCACTAGCAAAAGGCCAGGGATATCTTTGGCGAAACGCTCCACCCCCCTTGCAACACAGAGGGCGGTATACTCGGTAGCAGTAGCGAGAAGATCATGAAAGGAGAGTGAAAGTTCCTCCCCCTTCTTTTCCAACATCTCGACATAGGGCAGGCCATAGCGCTCCCGTCCGGTGGTCTTGGGAGGGGGGATCGTCAGATAGTCGTCCATATCCTCCATCCAAAAGAGCAGCGGGTAGCTGATGCTCCCTCGGCTAGCCATGAGCCCGCCCTCATCAAAGCGGGAGCGGCCTTTGCTATGGCGCAAGACCAAAGCATCCAGCACCATATTCGCAGGGCCCGTATCAAATGCGACAACATCTTCCTCCGTACAATTTCTTGCAAGGATGGTGATATTGCCGATACCCCCGAGATTCAACAGTGCGACATCCTTTTCACTGTCACGGAACAGGAGGAAATCACTATAGGAAACCAAAGGGGCCCCCTGCCCCCCCGCAGCCATATCCCGAACCCGAAAATCACTGACTACAGCACAGTCGAAAGCTTCAGCAAGGAAGGAGGCCTCCCCTACCTGCAGGGTACCGCGCACCTTGCTATCGAAATACTCCCGCTCCTGGGGCATATGGTAGAGGGTGTGCCCATGACTTCCTATAAGGTCGATCCGGTCATAGGCTATATCGCTCCTATCACAGACCTGTCTCGCTGCTGTGACGAAAAGCCCACCCAGATGAAGGCTTGCCATAAGAAGCTCTTCGCTGCCTCCGCTCTTGCCTTGGGCGAGCAGCAGCAACCGTTCACGAAAAGATTGCTCATACGGGATTGAGACGAATCCGAGCGGTTCGACACTGGTTGCAAGACCACTGCCGGTAATCCGAACCAGGGAGGCATCGATGCCGTCACAGCTTGTCCCGCTCATCAAGCCTATGACCAGCTTCTGCTTCTTGGAAGCAAGGCCCGCCACGCTTCTCATTGCTTTGCTCCGAGATAATGCTTATAGATCCCGGGTTTTGATCCCTCGATGAGAGTGGCACCCACACACTTTTCGTAGAAGTGTTGGGGGCCGACCCCGCCTATGATGGCGTAGGCATACCCCTGGGCCTCTAGCGCATGAAGGCTTTTCAACAGCAAGGCATTTCCAATCCCTTTCTTCTGCTCGCTCTCCAACACCTTCATGGGTCCGAAGAAGTTGGGTGCCGTGGCATTGTAGCAGGCATATCCGACTATCTCCTTGCCCCTGGTGGCAAGGAACAGGGAGATGGGCACATGGCTGAAACAGACATCAGCCTCGCCAACGGCTCCTTGGGTGGAGTGCTCCCCTATCCAGGCGAGCACACGGGCCTTGTCAGGAGCCATCGCACGAGAAATCTCGATGCCATGACCATATATCTGAGACAAGATATCGTCCATTTGAGGCAGTTCATACAGCTTAACCAGCATATCGGGCATAAAATCCTCCTACATTGTAACCGGGAGTATTCCGGTGGGAACAAGATTGTCTGTCAGAATCTTTGCCAAGGCCTCAAACACGTCCTGCCTGTAGGCAAAAGCCGCATAGCCCTGTACGGAAGAAGGGAGAGACGACAGGTCGTATGGGTTTCTCAAGGCAACGGCGCAAACGGGAATCCCAATCGCAGAGAGTCTTTCCACCAGAGCGAGCTGCCCTCTGAAAAGATGTCCGTTGTAGGTACCCACCACTACAGAGGTATAGGAAGCGGCCCTCTTGGCCACCTCCTCTATCTCTTCCATCAAGGGGTCATCCGATACGACGATAGAGCCTCCATGCAGAAGCTTCTCCATCGCAGGGGCGAAGGAGAGAAAGTCATCCGGATTGGATACATTGGTGGCATTGAAAAGCCTGGGTCCCACAAACAGCGGCTTGTAACCCAAGGAAAATCCCCGGTCATTCACCAAGCATATTGATTTTTCCACCAGCAGGCGCGATCGCTCCTTATGGCCGGGGCTTCCCACAACTGAAAAATCCACACGCTCCTGTTGGGCAAGCATCCTTTTGGCTTGCAGGATTTTTTCAGTGGATAGGGAGAATTCCTCCTTGGAAAGCCTGCCGTCTGACAAAGCGCCCTGAATGAGGTCTATTGCTTTCCGAGCGAGCTCCACATGGTGGCTGATGCACACGATGTCAGCACCTGCCTGCAAGGCAGAGAGTGAGGCCTCAACCGTACCGTAGTAGCGTGCTATCGCCTGCATCTCCATGCAGTCGGTGAAGACAAGCCCCTTGAAGCCAAGCTCCCCCTTAAGGAAGTCACTGAGGATTGAGCGGCTCATCGTGGCCGGCAGCTCTTCCTTTTCCAAGGCAGGAAAGAGAATGTGGCTGCTCATGATGCCTTGGATACCTGCATTGATAGCCGAGCGAAAAGGCTCGATATGCTCCTCAAGATCATCGCGTTTTGAGAGTATTTTCGGTAGGGCCAGATGGGAATCAAGGTGGGTATCCCCATGGCCGGGGAAATGTTTGCCGACTGCCATGACTCCCACGCTCTGCAATCCCTCTGCCATCGCCAGACCGTACTCGATGACACGCTCCTTGGTATCTCCGTAGCTGCGTACCCCGATGACAGGATTGTCCTTGTTGTTGTTCACATCAAGGACCGGGGCAAAATCACAATTGATACCCAAGGCCCTCAACTCACTGGCGGTGATGACACCGGAATCATACGCCGAAGACCTCTCACCCGTCGCGCTGATCGCCATAGCTGAGGGGACGTTGGTGCAATCCGAGCTGAGGCGGGTGACCATACCCCCCTCCTGGTCGATTCCGATGAGGGCATCGGTACCGCACTCCTTTCGTACAAGATCCTGGATATCATCACAGAGTCTTTTCACCTGCTCCTTACTCTCGATATTGCGGGCAAAAAGAATGACATTGGCGATCTTATGGGTTCTGACTGCGTCCCTAAATGCCTGGTCTATGGTAAGACCGGGAAAGCCACAGACGAAATGTTGTCCGATTTTAGTGGTGATGTTCACGCTGACTCCTTATTGATAGAGGTGGAACCTCTCTTTTTCCTTTGAAAACCGGTCACTCTCAACTCTCCAGGAGTGGAGAAGGTGAGGCAGGTCCTCCAATACCATTGCCATGGTGTTCTTGCCTGCCAGCCGTTCAAAGCTCATCGTGGAATCCTGTCTGGTTGCTGGGAGGAAGGAGAATTCATCCGGATACTGCTTGGCGATAAGGTTGATGAGGCTCAAGGCCGTCTCAACCGGCCGCACAAGACGCTTGTCCAGGACATGAGCGCATATGCCCATACAGTTCTCTCCTGCATATTTGCTTGAACTCGGTGTAAAATGTGCGGGAGTGAAACCGACTCCGGGCAATTGTAGCGAGTTCGCCAGCCTGGCTAGGGAGAAGGGCTCCAGGAACGGGCTGCCTATTTGGGAGAAAGGAGCGCTACTGCCCCTCCCTTCACTGATATTGGTCCCTTCAAACAGGCACATCCCCGAATAGAGGAGCGCAGTAAAGACGGTAGGGATGGCCGGGCTGGTCATGACCCAGGGCCTTCCCAACTCATCAAAATAGGAGGAGCGCTTCCAGGCATCGAGCCTGATCACCGCAAGGTCACACCCTATCTGCTCCACTGTGTTGAGGTAGCGGGCCAGCTCCCCTATGGTAAGACCGTACCGGATCGGAAGTGCGGCGGGTCCGACAAAGCTGAAAGAGTCTTGATGCAAGACGTTACCCTCGACGATCAGGCCCCCCAGGGGGTTGGGTCGGTCCAGGACTATCAGGGGGATGCCCAAGGAAGCGGCGTCGACAAGCAGGTTCTTCAGGGTAGCTATATACGTGTAAAATCTTAGGCCCAGGTCCTGGATGTCGAAGATCAGGGTGTCGATCTCCCCTACCATCTCAGCTTTGAGACTCTGCCCCTCACTCTTGTAGAGGCTGTATACGGGGAGGCCTGTATTGGAATCGATGAATGTCTCGATGGATGAGCCTGCCCCTCCATCGGAGAATATTCCATGTTCAGGAGCAAACAGGGCCCTCAAGTCATAGAGGGAAGAAATGACCTCAATGCTGGAACGGAGGGAGGAGTCCACAGCGCTGGCTGCAGTAACAAGCCCCAGGCGTTTATTTTTGAAAAGGTGTGGATAGGAGGCTATGTTTTCCAGGCCGTTAGCTCGCATAAGGATTCCTCATAAGTATGGTACGTCAGCTAGATACGTAAGGCAACAAGTATAGGAAGCATAGCACAATGTAAATATTTTTCAATGATTAAATGCAAAATCATGAAAATTATTATTGTAACAATGGAAGTTTCATCCTATACTGCTCACAATGAACCACCTGATGGAAACAGAACAGCGCAACCCTCTCTCCTATCGCATCGATTCAAAGTCCACTATGGAAATACTGAGAATCATCAATGCAGAAGACAAGAGAGTCCCATGTATAGTAGAGATGGCGATCCCCAGGATAGCCACCATCGTCGATGATGTAGTCACCGCCTTCAACAAGGGAGGCAGGCTCTTCTATATCGGCGCGGGGACCAGCGGGAGGCTCGGCGTCCTCGACGCTTCGGAATGCCCCCCCACGTACGGGGTGGACCCCTCCATGGTCCAGGGCATCATAGCAGGTGGGCAGAAAGCACTGACCACCTCTGTCGAATGGGCAGAGGACGACGGCAACGAGGGCATCGAGACCCTCAAAGGCCACAATTTCTCATCAGAGGATGTGCTTATCGGCATAACGGCCAGTGGAGGAGCCCCCTTTGTCGTTGAGGCGATGCGCTATGCAAAGGGGTTGGGCGCGAAGGTCGGGGCCATCAGCTGCAATAAAAAGACAGCTGTCTTTGACCTCATAGATGAAGGCCATCACATCTATCTCCCCGTCGGCCCTGAGATCATCACCGGTTCCACAAGGATGAAGGCCGGCACCGCCCAGAAACTGGTGCTGAACATGATAACAACCACCGCCATGATCCGCATAGGCAAGGTCTTCAACAACCTGATGGTCGATTTGAAGCCGGTCAATGCGAAGCTTGTTCTCCGGGCACGAAGACTCATCAGTGAGGTTACCGGTTGTTCGGAAAAACGTGCAAAAGAGCTGTTTGAAGCTTCAGGAAACAATACCAAGGTCGCCATAACCATGGGCCTCCTCTCTGTCGGACAAGCGGAGGCTACTGATCTGCTCTATGCAAGCGAAGGGAGCATCTCAAAGGTGCTGGACTCCTTACGCTAAGACAGATCAACGCTTCTTGGGTTCCTTCAGGCTCCCCGCATGGCTCACTGCCCGCCACGTAGTGGTGAGCGATTGCTCCGCTCCGGGACTTCTTACTATGAGGCTGCTGTAGAGAATATCAACGACCACCAGCTGGTTAAGCCTTGAAAGCGTAGCTCCCTGGCGATAGAGGGACTCACTGTCCGGGACTGTGAGCACCACATCAGAGAGCTTGGAGAGGGAGTTACCCCCCACCCTGGTGACAGCGATGACCAAGGCCCCCACTTTCTTTGCCTGTCGGGCTACCTGGCGCATCGTCTTCGTCTCCCCGGAATAAGAGAAAATGACCACTACGCTTTTGGTATCCAAGGCACAGGCATTGACTATCTGCAGATCCGGCTCACTGGGAAAACTCGCATACATACCGAGCCTTCCGAGTTTCTGATACAGGTCCATGGCTGCAAGGGCAGAGGCCCCGATGCCGGCAAGAAGGATCTTCTCACTCTTGAACAGGGCCTCCACAGCACTCTCAACCTGCGAGCTGGAAAGGACCTCCTTAAGAGAGTAGATGCTGTCGCAAGCGGTGTCGACCATCATGGCAGCTATGGAGGAGACCCCATCGGTTTTGGAAAGGTCGAAGATATAAGGCCCTTCGCTACGGGGGGCACTGTTTCCATACACCTCCTGGGCCAGGGCAAGCTTGAGGCTGCTATACCCATCAAACTGCAATCGCTTGCAGAGCCTGACGACAGCGGCTGTGCTGCTGCCGCTCTCCTTCGCTAAGGTGGTGATGCTCATCTTCACCGCCAATTCCGGGCTTTCAAGCAGATATGACGCTACCTTCGCCTCAGAAGGCGAAAGGTAGGAGAGCGCTTGTTGTAAAAGAGTAGTACATCCTTGCATACCCAACAGCATAGCACACTGTCACATATTTTCATCAACAATTGAAAATTTATGTTGCACTGTTGCGTACCCCATCCCATACTTGGCGTATGAACGGGTTATATTATGCACTTGATGGAGGGGGCACCCGCTGCCGCCTGGCCATCATCAATGACGAGAGAGAACTTATCTACCGGGATGAAGGGGCAAGTTCAAACCCCTATGCGGTAGGGTTTGAAGTTGCGAAGAGAAATGTGTTGGCCCTCCTCGATACAGCCAGGAAGCAACCGGGTTTGGAGGGATTGCCCATCAAGGGATTCTGTTTCGGCAGTGCCGGTCTTGCCCGAAAACAGGAAAGGCAAAAATGGAAAGCTGTCTTTGACAACTACTTCAAGACAGACTTCCCCAGAATTCTTGCCAGCGATGCGGAGATCCTGCTTGCAGGATCGCATATGGATATCAGCGGCCTCGCACTCATTGCGGGAACCGGCTCCATCTGCGTCGGGCGAAATGAAATGGGGGGCATGGTTCGATCCGGAGGGTTGGGTTGTGCCTTGGGAGATGAAGGATCGGCATGGTGGATCGCCATCCAGGCAGTCAGCAGGACCCTCAGAAGCAGAGAGCAGCGTGACCTCGAAACCACCATGGACAAGGCGATACTCTCATTCTTCCATCTGGAGGACTGGCAGGACTGCGTGCCGTTTTTCAATGACAAGAACCTCTTTAAATCGGCTGTTGCTGACTTTGCGCCGTATGTGACTTCCTATGCCACCAAGGGCGACCCCCTGGCAAAGGAGATCCTCAAGGAAGCGGCAGAAGAGCTTGTAAAGCTCGTGCTCTCGGTCCAAGGGAGACTTGAGCAACCGTTCAAAAACCATCTGACCCTTGCAGGAGGGGTGCTGGAACATGACAGTACCGTAAGGGCCCTGTTTCTCAAGAGACTTCCCTCCGACATCGTGGTCTGCCCGGTAAAGGGCACTGCACTGGAAGGGGCCCAGCTGTTGGCATACTCTGCTCAAGACAATCCCTAGCCGGTACAAGATGTGCCCGTCACTGGGGGGGGATTGCCGCCGGCTTCCTTCATGCAATCACTCACATGGTTCCACCATTCATGCAGGGCAAAACACAAAAGCGTTGTCCCCTTGGGAGGGACAACGCAGCATAGGGTTACAAGTTATTTTTATCGGGGTCTAGAGAAGCTTGCCTATCTCATCTGAAACGGCACTCATATCATGGGTCGGTTCAAAACGCTGTACGACATTGCCCTTCTGGTCGATGAGGAACTTGGTGAAATTCCACTTGATCGATGGGTTCTTAGCATAGTCCGGATCCTTCTTGGTCAGGATTTCCAACAGGATAGGTGCGATCGTATGGTTCATGTCGAAGCCCTTGAAGCCTTGTTTGGCTTTCAGGAATGCATATAAGGGGCTCTGCTCGGCACCATTGACATCAATCTTTCCAAAACGGGGGAACTTGGTCCCAAACTTCACCGTACAGATCTTATCTATCTCATCAATGCTTTCAGGCGCTTGCCCGTCAAACTGGTTGGAGGGGAAATCAAGGATCTCAAAGCCCTTGTCCTTATATTTGTCATAGATGGACTGCAGGTCATCATACTGTGGGGTAAACCCACACTGGGTGGCGGTGTTTACAATCAGGAGCACTTTCCCTTTGTATTCGGAGAGAGAGATATCCTCCCCTTTTTTCCCTTTCACTGAAATATCATATAAACTCATATTCGTCTCCTTTCATATTGCTCACGATTATATCATTCGCAACTTATATGCCAATGATACTGCCACCCCCCCCTTTTGTCAAGGTTGGGTACTCTTGTGCTCCTCTTTATGACCCAAAGTCGGCTTTAGGTTACTTTTTTCTTTTATTTAGCGAGGAAATACGTGCAGCCTCCCTTTCCTCAGGAATCTTGATGCAATAGTATAGCTATACACTTTCTTGTTTTTGTCACTATTATTGGAATTTTTTAGTAGTACCGATATCGCTGGGTTTCTACCATGCCCATCTTCAAAGGAAGGTATTCAATGGACAGACGACGATATATTGCCATCTCTATTCTGATACTGCTCATGGGATTCGCCCCGCTCTCTGCGAGGGAAAAAAACATTGCTGCAGGGTTCCAAGCGGGATTTGCAGCAACCGGGGTGGTCCTAGACGTCGGACTTGGCCCTCTCTATCTGAATACGGGGATCAACTACCCTCTTGGCTATACCTATGTCGTAGCCACTTCAGGCGGAGGTTCAGAAGCCTTTCCCAAGGTTGTGACCTTCACCCTCGATGTTTCCACAGCATTTGCCATGGGAGAGAACTTTGATCTGAAGATAGGCCTTGGGAGCATCCTCCTGACAGACTTCGGTCCTTTATCTGGAGGGTTGGTGGGCCCTGTGATCAAGGGAGAGTATTGGGTCCCTTACAAGA
>DUPO01000191.1 GCA_012838275.1 Spirochaetales bacterium | reverse complement strand
TAGACACTATCATAATGGCGAGAATAATTATAGATGAAACGGTGAAAAGATCGTGGGCCGGATGCATCTGGAAATACAGAGGGATACCAGCTCTACAACCCTCTCTTTTGTGCGCTTTATCTTCCCATTGCGTTGACCTCTATCCTGTCTGGTCTATACAATACAGCTATGATTAAAGATATATCAATGAGACTGTCTGTGCAGACAGCTAGTGACAATAAGGCTGTCAAACAGCAGGCCGCCAAAGAAGCGGGCTTGCATATGCAAGATGTTACGGGTATGCGTATCTTACGCAAGAGTATCGATGCAAGGCGCAACCCGCCTATGGTGGAGATGCAGGTTCGTCTTTTCACCGGCGATTCGGAGGAAGAGCTGTATGAGACCACGAAATTCGGCTTTGTCGGTGACAACAAGCCGGTAATTGTCGTAGGAGCCGGTCCTGCCGGCTTGTTTGCAGCATTGCGCCTTATCGAAAAAGGCTTGAAGCCCATCATCCTCGAGCGGGGAGTGAACGTACATGACCGCAAGAAGGACATAGCTTCCCTCTCTTCGCGCAACGAGCTTAAAGGCGAGAGCAACTTCTGTTTTGGTGAAGGCGGGGCAGGTGCCTACAGTGATGGGAAACTCTATACACGAGGCAACAAGCGCAAAGAGGTAAGCAAGATTCTCGCCCTGTTATGTCAGCATGGCGCTTCATGGGATATCCTCTACGAGGCTCATCCTCATCTGGGCTCGGAAAACCTTCCCAAGATCGTTGAGCAGATCCGCAACACCATCCTCGCAAGCGGAGGGGAGCTGCATTTCTCTACAAAAGTTGTCTCCCTGATCAAGGAAGAGGGCAAGGTCACCGGAGTCAGAACCGAGGGAGGGCAGAGCTACGAAGGACCTGTCATCCTTGCCACAGGACACAATGCAAGGGATGTCTACGAGTATCTGGAGAGCGAGAAGATCGCCATCGAGGCGAAGGCGCTCGCCATCGGGGTGCGCCTCGAACATCCGCAGCTGCTCATAGATAAAATCCAATATAAGAATGAAGAAGGCAGGGGGGAGTACCTTCCCGCTGCCGAGTATGTCTTTTCAGCCCATATTGACGGGCGTGGAGTCTACTCCTTCAACATGTGTCCGGGAGGATTTGTCATCCCTTCCATGCATCAGGGCGGAACTCTGGTGGTAAATGGCATGAGCAGTTCGACTCGAAACGGCAAGTTCGCCAACAGTGCCATGGTCGTGGAGTTGCAGCCCCAGGATCTTCCTGCCGATCAGTTCGGAGGAAATCTCGGTGTGATGCGCTTTCAGCAAGCTTTGGAAGAGCGTCTCTTTAAGGCCGGGGGAGGGAACTTCGCCGCTCCGGCACAGAGGATGGCGGACTTTGTCAATCACCGTCTTTCCAAGACCCTGCCGGACTCCTCCTATGGACCGGGCCTGGTTCCTGCGGATCTGCACCGTTTGCTTCCTTCCTTCATTGCCGACCGCCTCGCAAAGGCTTTTGACCTTTTCGGTAAAAAGGCCCACATCTTCCTGACAAACCAGGCATCTGTGATAGCTGGGGCTACCAGGACAAGCAGTCCTGTTCGCATCCTGCGTGATAAGGAGACCAACATGCACGTTGAGCTTGAAGGCCTCTTTCCCTGTGGTGAAGGCTCCGGCTATGCCGGCGGCATAATCGGATCCGCTCTGGATGCCCTTGCCTGTGCTGACAGTGTGAGCACCTACCTCGGATGAAAAAGGGCTTCCCCCCCATTGGGAGGGAGAGTTCCCATACCCTCATCCTAGGCACAGGACCGAGTGTGCGCTCCTTGTTGAAACAGCAGTACTACGGCCATGAACGCAACGCGTTCTGGCCTATCATGCAGACACTGTTCAATGCAAAGGCAGAGACCTATGAACAGAAGTGGCTGCTCCTGCTCAACAACGACATAGCCTTGTGGGATGTGCTCAAGAGTTTTGAACGCAAGGGATCACTTGATTCTGCCTATAGGGAGGTTCTTCCCAACGACCTCAAGCTCTTCTTGCAAGAGCATCAGAATATCAGGAAGGTGCTGTTCAATGGGAAAAAGGCTGAAGCCCTGTACAAAAGGCTTGTCGGCTACTACCCCGAAAAGATTGCCTTTCTCTCCTTGCCTTCAACAAGTCCTGCCTATACGTTGAGTGTTGAAGAGAAGACACGAATTTGGGGAGAAGCGCTTTGTTTGAACTGATGTAAAGCCCATCAGGTCTTTAGAGAGGTTGCAAGCAGATCGGAACAGCGACAAAGAAGAGCACCTTCTTTCCTACAGGGGAGTGAAGGTGCTCTTCTTTGTATCTATAATTCTACTAATTTCCCTATCAGGCAAGATACCTGATCAGCCCCATCTTTTTTGCCAGTTCCAAGACCGGAAGGGGGACCAGCGATAGCCCCAGGACTATGGCGTAGTGAGGTAACGACAAGAGGGTAAGTGCAAATATATGGGCGAT
>DUPO01000190.1 GCA_012838275.1 Spirochaetales bacterium | reverse complement strand
CTCATCTGGAGTTCAAGAACGCCCAGGTGGTCAGCTGTGAATTCCAGGGAAACCATTTCAGGGTCACCCTACTCTGGGAAGGGCATACTATCATGGCGCATACATCCGACAGGCCACGTTCCCAGATTGTTAGGCTCTCGGTGCGGATTTCCCAGATGAGAGAGTTCCTGAACGGGCAATTGGTAACCAAATGACAGATTTACCCTAGATAGGGAATAGAACATTCAACACATATCTGTATACTAAGGATATGAGACGAACGTTTTTGGTTCTTCTAGCCCTGATTCTCATCACAAGCAACTCTCTTTGGTCAAAGGGAAAGATCATATATGCCCTCGATTTCTCCGACTCCTACTACGCAGCAATCCCCCATTTCGAAGATGAGATACCTTTTCGAAGCAGCAACGCTACCTCGATAGCTGTAGGGCTGTTCGGCTACGCAACCGAGAACTTTTCTGCAGGGTTGGACCTGCACACGATGTTTGTCACCCCGTCCATCCCCTTTGGAAACTACCAGGGTCGAGGTTTCAACTCAGTGGGATTCAGGGTTCGAGGCAGCTACCAGGTAAACCGGAGGGTCGGTCTCTTCACCTCCATCAGCAGTGAAGCCAACTACTACAGGACCATCAAGGAGGCGTTCATCTCCTACTCGTTGCAACTGGGTCCCCAGTTCAGAGTATTTGAAACCGGGATGCATACCATAGATATCACCGTACCCCTCACCATTCATCTGAGAAAGGAGATAACCGCCCCTATGCTAGGCATAGGCATCCGTTATACTCTGGGCCCACACAGAAATGAGGAGAGCCAATGAAGAAAATCCTCATGATCCTTACCTTGTTTAGCCTGCTACTCATCATATCCTGCGAGCTCTCCATGGAGGCTCCCAAAGCTGGTGATGTCCACTACATCAATGTCGGGATAGATTACAAGAATAACGGCGTCACCAATATTGACGTTACAGATAATCTCAATGGAACCGTAAATGATGCAAAAGAGTTGTTTGATGCCCTAGGGGCTGTCATTGGCAAATCAAAGAGAAAAGCTGACGGGTTTTTGATGGTACAAGAAGGAAATTCACCTGCTAATTTCTTAGATCCGGACTATCCCTCCCTGACCAATGTGAAAAAATATCTGGAGGAACTTGAAGCGACCGATAAGGATCTTACCATCTTCACATACTCGGGCCATGGAATTAAGGAAACAGGGCATCTGGTCCTTGCTTACACCGGGAGCAAGTATGAAACATTGGATCCTCGAACCCTTCTCTCCTGGATGGATGCTATCCCAGGCAAGAAGCTTGTCATACTCGACAGCTGCTTCAGCGGCATGGCTGTCGAAGGAAGCCCTTCCTCCACGAACACAGTCCTCAACAACTCAATCAGCAAGTTCTTTGAGACCTATCACTCTTCTGGCAAGTATGAAAAACCCGACCTCTATGTGCTGAGTGCCAGTGCCCATACCGACTCCTATGAAATGGATTTCGACCCTCTTGGAGACAAACCTCATTACCATGGCATCTTCACCTATGCCCTGTTGGAAGGTTTGGGGTGGAACCATGCAAACAACTCCCCTGACAATGCAGGCTCCCCTCCTGCCGCCACAGGTGGGAACATCACGGTAGACAGCCTCTTCAAATATGTAAAAAAGAACCAGGCGATCCCCTCCCGCATGAAACTGCTCAGCAACTGGACCCATTACCAGCACCCGCTGACAACCGGAGGACCATTGGATTTAATCCTGTTCAACCTCTGAAGCGGATGGTATGATTACACCTCTATCCAACTGAGGTGCACTTGTGAAAAAAGCCCTGTCACTCATTTTGATAATCTCCATTCTCCTATTGCAAAGCTGTGAACTCTTCTATCCGGAACAGCCTCTGGGCTCCATTCATGTCATCTCTGTGGGACTGAACTATAAGGGTACGGGCATCAGGGTCCTCAGAGGAACCATCAATGATACGCAAGAGATAGAACAATGCCTTGCCAGCCTCAGCACAAGACACCTTAGGACGTACCATTCCTACTCTCTCCTACAGAGGGGAGGAGCCGGCATTGATGAGTATGACCAACCTGGCAACGCCATCTCCCTTCCTACCAAAAGCAATGTCTTGAACCGAATTTCCGCATTGGCTGCAGACCTTACAGAAAACGACCTGACTATCTTCAACTTTAACGGCCATGGTAATGATGATGGGTCTTTGATATTGGCTTCCCCTAATCCTGACGGCAAGATCATTCTGGATGAAAACAACAGGCCCCTGGATAAAGAGACCCTTCTCAGCGTTACGGAGCTGCTTACAGCTTTAGCGAACCTTCCTGGGAAACAATTGCTCATACTTGATAGTTGTTACAGCGGATCTTTTGTGGAGGGGAGCGGGTCCTCTGTGAGCCTCATTGAAAAAAGGGTATTCCTTGAAGAGGCGATCTTTACATATTTCTCCTCTACAGGGTATAGCCCTTCGACCTTCGTACTTGCAGCAACAACAAACGACAACTACAGCTATGAAACAGGGGATGTGTTCCACAAACATGGGAGATTTACAGAAACCTTGCTTGCAGGGCTTGGATGGGACCATGAAACGAATACTCTCAATCCTAAGATTCCTGCTATGAAAAAGGGAGTCCTGACAACAGACTCCCTCTATGCGTATGTTCTTGAGAATCAGGAAAGGTTACATGCAAGCATGTACTTCTCCCTGTACCAGCACCCGACTATCAGCGGCGGTGCATATTCGTTGCGTCTCTTCTAGGAGATGAACTGCCCGTCCCGGATAAGTTCAATCTCATCACGAATGACAGCAGCGCGTTCGAATTCAAGGTTCTTG
>DUPO01000189.1 GCA_012838275.1 Spirochaetales bacterium | reverse complement strand
GGGGAGGGTACCCCATAACAGACGAGATCGACCAGCAATAGCTTTTCATACTCATTTTGCAGATAGTTTCGCAATCCTGCCACCTGACACGGGGTGCCGGTAAAAAGAACAGTCCTATCAAGGTTCAGGTCTTTCTCAACCTCTTTGAAGGTATCGCCAAGGTCACTCTGTACATACTTTGAACCGCGTAGCGAATCACGCTGCTGCGGTGAATCCACCCGTATATGGCGGGCTGTCATGGTATTGTCATATGCAACGCCATATATCACACCCTTTTGTTCCAACACATAATCGGAGATGGCTGTAAAAGCACCACCAGAAGAGCTCTGCATCCTGATTGTTCTGTCTTCATGCTTCGCTGCATACACAAGGGTGTTAGGGTATAGCTCGGCTCCCAGACTTTGATCTGTGATATAGGGGCATACCTGTAAGCACAGGCCACAGCCAATGCATTGCAATTCATCTACAATAGGATACAGGAATCCCTTGCTATCGGGTTCCAAGCTGATACAGGAAACGGGGCAAATTTGTTTGCAAGCACTGCATCCGAAACAATGCTCTTTAACTAGTGAGATTGTAGACATCATATAACGGCTTCTCCCTATAAAGTGATGGGATTTGTTGTTGCGGTATCTTGACCCTGCCTGTTCGCCTCAAGATAGGATGGCAGTACCTTCTCCACAAAGATCGGTACCAGATCAGGGTCGAACTGAGTCCCCTTACATGCATGGAGCTGCTCAACTGCCCCTTCATGGGTGAGCGCTTGTTTATATGCCCTGTTGCTTGTCATGGCGACATAGGAGTCAACGATTGCTATCATCCTGGCAGGTAGGGGGATCTCCTCACCTTTGAGTTTCTGTGGGTATCCCGTCCCGTCCCACCTCTCATGGTGGTAGAGCACATACTCTGCAAAAGGTGCGTACTCACCGACCGAACGTAGGATCGTATACCCTATTTCAGGGTGGCGTTTCAGTTCGAGCCATTGGGCTTGGGTAAGGGTCTCCCGTTGGCAGAGTATCGTCTCGTCTATCGCTATCTTTCCCAAATCATGCAAGCTTGCTCCCCGCTCGATCTGCCAGACCTCGTCCTTGGAGAAGCCCATCTCCTGGGCAAAAAGCTTGCTCAGCTGCCCAACCTTGAGGCTGTGTTCCTTTTCCCATTGGTTCAACTCAAACTGCTTGACCAGAAGGGTGTCGATGGCATGTTTCTTGAAAGCCGAGCTTTTGGTGAGCTTCTCACTGTACATGCCATCTTCAGCACGTTTGAAGGTCTCCTCAAAGGTCATCGGGTCCTTTTCCTTAACAGCGTATCCAAAGGAAACGGAGACGCTGAGCCCTCTGATCTCCTCTTTCAGAAGAGCCTTGTTGAGGCGGTCGACAATTATGCCGGCATGCGTGACATCTGTTTTTGGAAGCAGGAGGATGAACTCGTCCCCTCCAAACCTGGTGATGATGTCTCCCTCCCTGCAGGTCTTACGAAATACTGCAGCGACCTTCTTGAGCAACTGGTCCCCTGCATCGTGACCGAAGGCATCATTGGTAAGCTTAAGGCCGTTCACATCACCTAGTACCAGGGTAAGGGGGTAGTAGGGCTCGCTGTCCACTGTCTCCTTGATCTTGTCGTAGTAACGGCGGTTATAGAGTCCGGTAAGAGGGTCTCGGTAACTCAGTTGCAATATCTTATCCTGTTCCTTCTTCGTTTCGGAGGAATCACGGAAGACCAGAACCACGCCCCTGATTCTTTTCTCCTTGTCCATGATGGGGGAGGCGCTGTCATCAATATAGCGCTCCACCCCGTCACGTGCTATCAGGATGGTGTCATTGAACAGGGTGACTGCTTTTCCCTCTTGCAGGACCCTGGAGACAGGATCCTGGCACTTCTTACGTTCCTCGCCGCTTACGATCTTGAAAATTTCGGTGAAGGGACGGCCTTTGGCTTCCTCTGCCCTCCATCCGGTCAGCTCTTCAGCGATCCTGTTCATAAAGAGGACTGTTGCCTCCGCATCAGTTGAGATCACTCCATCACCAACGGAGAGCAGGGTGGTTTCAAAAAGCTCCTTCTCAAGGAATACCTGCAGCTCCAGCTCCTTGCGCTCGGTTATATCATCCATAATGACGGCGAACTCGTGTGGCTTGGGGCTGTAGATTGAGGTAAGGAAATACTTGTCAAGCACTTTGCTGTACGCCTCATAGGAGGCGGGCTTTCCTGTCGTGGCCACTTTATCGTGCATCCCTATCCAGCTTTCATTTACGTCGGGCATGATCTCACGCAGTGTCTTTCCAATAAGATAGCCCTTGTGGACACCCAAGAGCTGATCGAAGCTCGGGTTTGTCTTTAGGAAACGCACATCATAGGTATTTCCCTCTTCATCCAGGATGGCCTCATAATGGGCAAGGCCCTGGATCATGGAATCAATGAGGAGGTTGCTCGCCTTCTCGCTCTCTTCCAAGGCAAACTGGGCTACCTTCCTTTCGTTGATGTCTGTGTGTGTTCCTGTCATCAGCAGGGGTTTTCCCTCCCCATCCCAGGAGATCACCTTGCCCTGGTCGTGAATCCAGAGCCATGACCCGTCTTTGCGTCTCATGCGTACATCAAAGCTGTAGGCCTGCTTCTCTCCGGAAAAAACCTTCTCTATTTCCTGAAATGCAAGCCCGGCGTCCTCAGGATGGATCCTGTCTGTCCATGTATCCAGGGAGACCGGCTGGAGTTCCTCTAAGGTATAGCCTAGCATTTCCGCCCACTTCTCATTGAAGGAAGTGCTCTGATCCTGTACGTGCCACTCCCAAGTCCCTACGTTTGCCCCCTCTATGGCATTGCTGTACCGATCACGGGCATCCTTCAGTTGCTTTTGATATGCATCCTGCTCCCTGCGATAGGCTGTGACCTTCAGAACAGCCAAGAGCCCTATGAAGAAAATCACACTGAGGATGATTAATGGCCCTGCTACTGTCAGGACATTGTCATAGGCATACCACCGGTTTAGGCTCTGGCGCTGTCTCTCCAGCTGCTGGTCGGCCCTTAGCTCTATGGTTTCGAGGATGGCGATCTGTTCGGTGATGAATGCCTCTGTCATACTGAATTTCTCAGTGAACTGGGTGCCCTGGACGAAGTCGGTTGGCGCGGTTTCTATGAGGGCGCGCATATTCAGCATCGGAGTGATGACGTTGGTCTGCATCTCCTCAAATGATTTCATCAGGTTTGCAAGTATGGCCTGTTCAATTTCGTAATCTTCGACCAAGGAGTAAAGCTTGTCGAAATGTTGTTCGAATAATTTGGAGTAACGCTCTATCTGTTGAATTTCATCTTCATTTCCAGTAAGAAGATATCCTCGTTCGTGCAGGACAATGTACTGATATGCAGACTTCAGGGATACTGACTCATGCATTATTTCATGAGTCTTTCCAACGAGTCGGTTGATCTCCATCGCCTTCTGGCGCAATGCAACCTTGAAGGTTACGATTGTTACCATCGTGATGATTATGATGACAAATCCCACGATGAAGCGGCGTTTAATACTCTCTTTCTCTTTGATGTTAATCCTTCCTAGTACTATGTCTCATAATATACCTTTCACACGCTTTCTTAACAAGAGTAAGGTTGGACTAAACAAACGGGTAAAGGCAAAGTAAAGGTAGCAAAAATGGGGGGAAGGGATATCATAGTGAAACACTAATAGTAATAGATATCATTTAGTAGTTGATATTATGTATGTATACTGCTATACTACACGTGTAATGAAAAAAATCAATCTACCTAAGGAGATCAAAAAATGGAAGAAATTAAAACCAACCCAGGCTTGCCTTTAATCGGTGATAAGGCTCCAGCCTTTCACGCAGTGACGACCCAAGGCGATATCAATTTTCCCGAGGACTATGCAGGAAAATGGGTGATCCTATTCTCACACCCTGCAGATTTCACCCCTGTATGTACCACGGAGTTTATGACCTTTGCATCCATGGCAGATGAGTTCAAGGCCCTTAACACCGAGTTGATCGGACTCTCCATCGACTCCCTCTACGCCCATATCGCATGGCTGAGGAAAATTGAGGAGCTTGAGTGGAATGGCATGAAGAACGTCGAGGTGAAGTTCCCTCTCATTGAAGATATCAAGATGGATGTTTCAAGCAAGTACGGTATGGTGCAGTCCCAGTCCTCAACCCAGGCAGTCAGAGCTGTCTTTATTATTGACCCGGAGGGCATTGTAAGGACCATCCTGTTCTACCCTGCTTCCACCGGTCGCAACTTTGATGAGATCAAGCGCGTAATCCTGGCTTTGCAGAAGGCTGATAAGGACAATATCGCCACCCCTGCCAACTGGATGCCCGGTGATGACGTCATCATTCCAACCGCAGGTTCCTGTGGGACTGCCAAGGAGCGTATGGAAAGCACTGATGAAAACCAGTACTGCTTGGACTGGTTCCTCTGTTTCAAGAAAGAGAAGAAGAACTAACTGGTTCAGATGTTGTTGCTTGTCAGCTTTTGCTGGCAAGCACTAGGTAAGAAGGTCCGGCTTTATGGACTCGAAATACACAAAATGACAAAT